>NZ_NRGT01000075.1:158172-217760 GCF_002332285.1 Glutamicibacter sp. BW77
TTCCGTAGCCACCGCCTTTTTGTTACCAACCGGGCTAGTACTAGTCCTGCCAGTTAGCGTAGGTGGTGTCTTCCTTCTCCACCAACGTCAGCACGTCGTAAGTTGCGACGATCTCATCGTTTTGATTATGCAAGATGGCATCCCAAGCGACCTCACCGTACGCGTCGGTGACGCGCGGGGTGATCTTCTTCGCGGTCAAGGTCACTCGTACCGAGTCTCCGGCGGCTACCGGCGTGATGAAGCGCAGGTTTTCCAACCCGTAGTTCGCCAGTACGGGTCCCGGAGCTGGCTCCACGAACAGTCCTGCTGCCCAAGAAACTAGCAGGTAGCCGTGAGCTACGGTTCCCGGGAAGAACGGGTTGGCTTCAGCAGCCTTTGGATTTACGTGTGCGTAGAACGTGTCACCGGTTTCGTTGGCGAATGCAGTGATCTCCTGTTGATTTACCTGACGTAGATCCGAGGCTAGACCGTCACCGATTTTCAGTTCGGCCAGTGACTTACGGAACGGGTGTACGTTACCTGGCTGAGCGCCAAATTTTTCGCTGCCCGCAAGCTGCTGAGCGGCACCGGTGTGCCAGACGCCGGTCAGTGCGGTGAGCATATTTGGTGAGCCCTGCACGGCGGTACGCTGCATGTGGTGCTTTACCGAGCGGATACCGCCCAGTTCCTCGCCGCCACCTGCACGGCCCGGACCACCATGAACCAGGTGTGGAACCGGTGAGCCGTGACCGGTGGTGCTGCCTGCGGTTTCACGGTTCAGAATGTGCACACGCCCGTGATGAGCGGCAATACCAAGGGTCAGAGTGCGCATGGCTGCTGGATCGTTAGTGCAGACCGTAGCAACCAGCGAGCCAGCTCCCATAGCTGCCAATTCAATGGCTTCATCCACCGAGTCGTAGCCAACGACCGAGCAGACCGGCCCAAAGGCTTCACGCGAATGCAAGATCGGATTGCGTGAATCGGCCCAACGCAAGACCAACGGCGACATGAAGGCGCCGCCTGCGGCCAGTGCGTCACGCTCCGGTGCTACGCGAACTACTGGTGCGTCCAAATTACCGAAGCCTAGCTCGCCACCGGCATCAATCATGTCCTGTACCGCAGCACGCACATCGTGCATCTGCTCCACCGAGGCGAGTGCGCCCATGGTGACGCCCTCAACGCGCGGATCTCCGAGCACTACTCGCTCTTCGATACGTTTGCCAACGGCTGCAATCACCGCATCTACCTGTGCGGCAGGGACAATGTTGCGACGAATCGCAGTACATTTCTGTCCGGCCTTTGAGGTCATTTCTGTGACTACAACCTTGACGAAGGCGTCAAACTCTGCGGTGCCTTCTACCGCGTCTGGTCCCAGGATTGCGGCGTTCAGCGAGTCGGTTTCGGCGCTGAAACGTACACCTCCGTCAATCACATTCGGGTGTGACTTCAAGCGGCTGGCAGTAGCGGCCGAACCGGTGAAAGAGAACATGTCGCGGTAGTCCAGGTGATCCATCAGGTCTCGGGCAGAGCCGGAAATCAGCTGCAAGGATCCTTCAGGCAGGATGCCGGACTCGATGATCATGCGCACGGCAACTTCGGTCAGGTAGCCGGTGGGTGTTGCTGGTTTCACGATGGTTGGCACACCAGCGATGAAGGCCGGAGCAAACTTTTCAAGCATTCCCCAGACCGGGAAGTTGAACGCGTTAACCTGCACGACCACGCCTGAAATGGCGGTGTAAATATGTGAGCCGAGGAAGGAACCATCCTTGCTCAGTGGTTCAGCGGTACCGTCAATGATGACATTGCTGTTGGGAAGTTCGCGGCGGCCCTTTGAAGAGAAGGTGAAGAGCACACCGATGCCACCATCGATATCGACCATTGAGTCAATTTTCGTGGCGCCGGTCTTATAGGAGACCTCGTAGAGGTCTTTACGACGCTCGTTGAGGTACATGGCCAGCTCTTTGAGCTTCAAGGCACGCTCATGTAGCGAAAGGCTGGACAGTTCACGCTGTCCTACGCCACGGCCGTATGCCACGGCTGCCGCGATATCTAGTTTTCCACCGGTGACGATGGTGATGAGCTCACCGGTGTTGGCATCGAGAACCTCGGTGCCTCCGGCTGCTTCGGGGGTCTGCCATTGCCCGGCAATGAAACTTGGGACCACACCAATCTGGGATGTCGACATCGACACAATTCCTTCCTGAACGATCGGTCAGTATTACCATTAACAGTAACAGCACCGCGTGATCGAAGACACTCAGGAGACGAAACAATGACAAAAGAGTCAACAAACAACCCAGTACTAGAGCCATGGATCATCGAGCTTGGCTCACTAGATCAGAAGATGGGAGTTGAAATCCTCGAAGAATCCGTGCAGAAAGTTGTAGCGCGCATGCCGGTAGCGGGAAACACCCAGTCCTTCGGCCTGTTGCATGGCGGCGCTTCGCTGGCGGTCGGCGAAGCGGTAGGTTCATGGGCCGCTGTGAAGTATGCCTCAACCTTCGGCAAGGTAGTGGTCGGCGTGGACGTTAATGCCACCCATCACCGCTCGGCCACCGAAGGTTATATTTTTATTACCGCCACGCCGATTAAATTGGGTCGGCGCATGACAAGTCACGACGTGGTGATCACCGATGAGCAAGAACGTAGAATCTGCACTATGCGGATCACCAATCTAGTGATTGACAAGCCAAAGCACTAAGTCAACTTTAGCTCTTTGACCAGACTCCAAGTTCGTTGCCACTGGGGTCTGCAAAGTGCAATCGGCGTCCACCGGGAAACTCATAGGGCCCCTGCACAATGCGGCCGCCAGCTACGGAGATCGCCTGCTTGGTGACATCTAGATCCTTGGAGTACAGCAGGACCAGCGGTCCCCCGGCGGGCCGTGGCTGTTCGGCGAGCGCTAGTCCGCCAACTTCCTCGCCGTCGATGGTGGAAGAGAGAATTCCTGCGTAGTTGGGGCCATAATCTTTGAAGGACCAACCGAATGCTCGCGTATAAAAAGCCTTGGCCACTTCCATGTCAGTGACGGTCAGCTCGATGTAGTTGAACGCATGGTGTAGTAGATGAGTGCTCATGCCGCGAGCATACAACGCCCGTGAGTAACTGTCACGGCTTTGGTTGCCGGACCAAATTTTGTAGTTGATCTAGGTCTTCGCTTTGCATGCCGCAGGAGGATAAGAAATCTCTAGCGCTGCCCAACCACTGTAGGAACTCTTGTAGCCCCTGCGCCCGCTCGGCGATGTTGCGACGCAGTTCAGGTTCGTTTTGGTACGACTCATAGGGGTGTTTTCTAGGGGATACGCGGTGCCATTCATTGATGCCGCGTACCGCCAGCTCATCATGCGCCACGATGTCTTCGCGGCGGCCCGCTAGGTCCAGGAGCAGCGTTGCGATAAGTCCTGAACGGTCTCGTCCGGCGGAGCAATGAATGACCGTACCGTGTTCTGCTGTTTCGCTCAGCGCCTCGAAGACCGCGCGCAGCTGATCCCCAAATTCTTCACACACAAGCCGGTACATGTTGGTGTGGTTCATATACGGTACCGCAACCGAAGCAAAGCGCTCATTGTCCGAGGTTTCCAAGGGCAGCTCTAAAACCTGCACTCCTTCGACACCTTCATGGTCCAGCACCGGATCATGTTCACGGCGCTTGATTTCCCCGGGATTGCGCAGGTCAATGACGCGAGCTATTCCATCCCCGCGCATTTGTTGCCAGCCCAGGTCCGTGAGCCATTCATGACGTCCCATGCGGTAGAACGCCCCGGTAATCCAGCGCGCATTAACTGCGCCCTCCCAAAACATATCGTTTGGCAGTGGACGATATTCAGGAACAGATCTCATAGAACCCATTGCATCACAGAGAATCGGTACTGTAGAGTCCAAGTCATTGGTAAATGCCAATTAGTCTACGAGAAGGAGGGGTAACAATGAGTGCTTTGTCCCCAATCAAGCAAACACCCCTACTTTTCAAGGACTTAACGTGTCTTCATACTCCGCAGAGTTCGCCAATCTAGACGACTCACAATCCTACGTTCGCACACGGCGCTCACCGCGCGTTTGGAACGAATCCACCATCGATGATTTAGGCTCCGAGCAACGCTATTCCAGCTGGCCCTTTATCGAAAAACTTGCCCGTGGCCCGCAACCCTACCCAGCTTGGATCATTGAGGATGCGGCGGCCATTGATACCGAGCTAGGCGTTCTCAAAACCGGCAAGGAAGGCGATGTCTTCCTTGTTGAACGAGCCACCACTCAACGCAGCGTACTTCTTGCAGCTAAACGCTATCGACGCCGCGAGCAACTTCAATTTAGTCGCTCGCAGTCTTATACCGAAGGGCGTGCCGCACGGCGCTCGCGCGATAACCGCGCCGTCAGCAACAATTCTCTCTACGGGCGTGAAGTTGCCGCGCTGCAGTGGGCTAACGCCGAATGGTCATATTTACGCCGGTGCCATCAAGCAGGCATCCCGGTCCCCTACCCGGTACAAATCGACGGGACCGAAATCCTCATGGAATTCATCGAAGATCCGCTGAACCCCTCGGCCGCCGCACCACGGCTACAACAACTGGCCCGCCACGACCCAAGGCTGGCCACCCTATGGGATCAACTGGCAGAGACCATGGAGAAGTTTGTGACATTGGGACTAACCCATGGAGACTTCTCGGCCTATAACTTACTTGTCGCCGGCGAGCGCCTAGTAGTTATCGACGTGCCGCAGTGCGTTGATTTGGCAGGCAATCCGCAAGGCTTGGATTACCTCCATCGCGACTGCGTAAACATGTGCGAATGGTTTACCGCCAAAGGCCTGCCGAGAGACGCCGATTCACTGTTCACCTCGTTATTGGCGAGCATGTTCGCCTAATTTTGCCCGTTAACGCAGGATCCGCCCCATTGCTCGCCGAGCTTCGGGACGGATTTTGCGGCGCTCCAGCCGCCCAGCGTTAGGACTTAGCCCAGGTTGGAAGCACCGAACGCTTCCACGTGGCGTTGATGACGGCGGCGGCCGAACCGTACCAAGCTAGGAATGCGGTCAGCAGACCCAACCAACCACCAAGTGCATGAATTGCGTGGACTCCGCTGAAGGCGCCAATCGACAGGGCGAAGAAGGTCAAGGTGACCACAACGAACACTGAAATCAGCACGCCATTGGTGCGCAGCGATGCAATGGTCATGTACACGCTGAAGATTGCCCACGCCAACAAGAACGCGCCAAGACCTACAGAACCGGCAGCTTCGGCGACCGTTGGGTTGGTTTCCAACCACCAGAAGCCCAACCAGAAGGCTCCGTAGGAGGTAAAGGCCGTCGCGCCAAAGACATTGCCCTTGATAAATTCAATGATGCCGGCCAATATCTGGGCGATACCACCGTAGAACAATGCCAAGGTGAGAACCACGGAACCTGCTTCAGGTAGAATTCCCGCATTGGCAAGACTCAAAACGAAGGTAGTCAAAGCAAAAGCGCCAAGTCCCAACGCTGCCGGATCTGCCATGATGTCTTTCGCTGGACTTACGACAGGGATTGCTTCGGGAACCGGCGAGTTCGCTGGTCGTGTCAGTGTTGCAGTCATGCGTGGCACTCCGTTGTGTTGTCCTGATCATTACTCTTACCTCGACCCGTGACCCACGTCACGAACCCTTAGCCTGTATCCTAAAATGAGGGTGGTGCGGCTCACTACCACCTAAAGGAGGTAGTCGGTGATGACCGGAAATGCACACGAGATTGCACTACTTGAACGCACCTTGACCACCTCTGGTCTGCCGTGGGCATGGTTGTCGGCTTGATCCTGCTGGTGGCCTTGCGCTTCGGCCCCTTCCTCTTCAACTCCGGCTTCTTGACCGCCACCCCGGAAGTCTGGGTGATGTATTTCGCTGACGCCGCCATTTTCGCTTCCTTCGTCATGATTGCGCGCGGCGTTCGCGAAGGCTGGCTGCTGCTGGCTGTGGCAGCTATCGCGGACCTGGTGGTGTACTTCTTGATTTCGCCAATGCTGGGCATGCTTGGCCTCTACGTCTTCATCGCCCTGGCCGCCGCGTACGGCTACTTCCTGTGGCGCGGTCTTCCTGCCCAGGCTGCCGAGCCGGTGCAGGTCGAGCTGGACGAGGAAGGCCTGGCCTTGCAAAAAGCCAAGCAGGCAACCTTGGACAAGCTGAATGCCAAAACCGAAAAGTAGCTGAACCTAGAATGATCCCGCCCCAGTGTGAACTGGGGCGGGATCATTTTTTTGTGGCTACTTGCGCCAGCTGTCGTTCAGGTTCAGGGAACCGTCCGCATTCACGGTCGCGACGCGGTTGGCCCCTGATTCCCACGTGGCATTGCCGCTCTGGTCGTACTTGACGTACTTGTATTCGAACTGCGTTCCTGCCGGAAGGTCCACCGTTCCGCTCCAGCTCGGGTAGCTGGCAGCTGATAGCTGTGGCGCCTTGGCCAGATCCCAGCTGCCTAGTTCCGGCTGGTTGCCGACGATGCGGATGTTCTGCCCCATGACGGTTTGGGCGGTGACCGCGACGCTGACATCAGCGGTGTCCTCGACCGGATCCGGCGTTCCTGATCCGCCATCGGATACGCCACCGATGTGCAGGGCCAAGGCACCGTAGGCAGGCAGTGTCGCGGTGAACTTGCCGTCGGCGCCCACAGTGATGGTCTTCGAGCAATCGCCTCCGGACACCACGTCACAATAGGTGCCCTCGGCCAGCGAGCTGGTGTATTCGCGGGTGGTTGCCGCCGAGGTGTTGTTGATGGCTACGAAGCCCTTATCGCCGCGGCCGTATGCGATCTGGTTGCCGCCATCGTCCCACCAATTGCTGACAGCCGCGTCGCCGACGGCGTTGTTGAAGCCCACCATTCCGGTGATTTCATCTTGCCGCTGTTCGCAGGTCCAGGCGGAGGAGTCGCAGTCGGCATTGGGTACCGATGCGTCACTGACGCCCGGAGCGCCTGCATCCTTGTCGGTGAACTCGTATCCGGAATACACGGTGGGTGACCCGTAGGGCCAGGACAGCATGAAAACATTGCCCAGCAGGTACTTGGCGCCCCACTTGTAGTTCATGGATTCGCCGTTGCGTTCGGTGTCGTGGTTGGCGACAAAAACCCCGGCCCGGTCACTGGTGAGCTTGCCGTCGCCGATGAAGCGCAAGTTGGCGATTTGCGCGTCGAAATCATGATGGAGCTGTCGTGCGTAGTCGAATTCGTGCGAGTCGCCGCTGCCGAGGTACTCGCTTTCCTGGATCGGTTCACCCGACGCCCCGATCACCTCGTGCACCCAGTACACGCCGGGGTTCTTCATCTTGGATTTGATGCCTTCGAGGTCCGTTGCGGGCATGTGCTTCGAGGCATCGATGCGGAATCCGGATACCCCAAGCGAGACGAGGTCATCGAGATAGTCGGCGATGTTTTGCTGGACGTAGCTGCTGGAGGTTTTCAGATCCTGCAAGCCCACGAGGCGGCAGTGCTGCACTTGCCAGCGGTCGGCATAGTTGTCGATGTTGGTGTGGCAATCGTTGAAGTCCTGGGCCGAATACTCTGGGAAGTTGCCATCGGAGAAAGCCGAGCCTGCGGTTCCAGTACCGGACTGCCCGGCTCCGGTCATGTGATTGACCACGGCGTCTGCGATCACTTTCACGCCTGCGTCGTTGCAGCTTTTGACCATGGCGGAGAATTCCTCGCGGTTGCCCAGTTTCGAGTCCACCTTGTAGCTCACCGGCTGGTACGAGGTCCACCATTCAGTGCCGCGCAGGTGCTCAGCTGGAGGCGAGACCTGGACGTAGCCATATCCTGCTGGGCCGATGCTGGACTCGCATTCCTGGGCTACCGAATTCCAGTTCCATTGGAACAGGTTGAGGATGACATCCTTGCCGTCGTTGGATGGGGTGGCGGCTTGGGCGGGTGCTGCGAACAACGGTGCGGCGAGCAGGGCGAGCGAGGCGCCGAGTGCTGCCACCGGCTTCACCGTCCTGGCTCCGTGCCGGCGTTGTGTTGATTTGGCGCGTGATGGCAAAAGTTCCACAGAAAAACTCCTTATATTGTGATGATCGGGCTGCGATAGCTCGACGCGACAGCGTCGGGATCGCTCAACCACACGTTCCCCATCAACGCGTGACCTGTCACACAACTGTAAGCGTTTTCTTAGCTCTCTCCAATAAGTAAATTCCTGTAAATACATTAAACCCGCGAAACTGTCCACGTAAATTGCCCTAAAATTTTTTCACTCCGCGTCAAATCTTGCCAAAATTGGAAACGCTTTCATAGATATCCGGCAAAGCTGTCCTGGCTCCGAGCACGCAAAAGGGTGGATGCCGTGGTTGACGGCATCCACCCTTGCTGAAGTTGCGTTTTAGCCTTCGAAGTTGGCGTAGGTGAGGTTTTCTTTCTCCACCAAGGTCAAGACATCGTAGGTCGCGACAATCTCATCATTCTGGTTGTGCAAGATCGCATCCCATGCGACCTCGCCATATTCATCGGTGACTCGCGGCGTGATTTTCTTGGCCGTCAGGGTCACGCGGATTGAATCTCCGGCAGCCACCGGGGTGATGAAGCGCAGGGATTCCAATCCGTAGTTGGCTAACACTGGCCCCGGCGCTGGCTCTACGAAGAGGCCGGCAGCCCACGACACGAGCAGGTACCCGTGGGCGACGATTCCCGGGAAGAACGGGTTCGCTTCGGCTGCCTTTGCATCGGTGTGGGCGTAGAAGGTGTCGCCAGTTTTCTTGGCGAATTCGCTGATCTCTTCAAGGTTCACTACGCGCAGATCAGAGGCGAAGCCATCGCCTACTTGCAGCTCGGCCAGCGACTTGCGGAACGGGTGCGTGTATTGCTCCTGGCCGCCAAACGCTATCGCTCCCGCGACCACCTTCAATTCAGCCGTTCGCAAGCTTATAGCGATGGCAGGTCTGCCCGGCGCTCGCGCGATAATCGAGCCATCAGCAACAATTCCGCCTACGGCCGGGACATCGCCGCTTTGCAGTGGGCCAACGCGGAATGGACCTACCTCTTGCGCTGTTACGAAGCCGGCATTTCGGTGCCGTATCCGGTACAGATTGACGGCACCGAAATCCTCATGGAATTCATTGCCGACCCGGACAATTCGCTGGCGGCAGCACCCCGCCTGCAACAGCTTGCGCGCTTTGATTCACGGCTTCCCGCACTATGGGATCAACTCACTGACGCCCTTGAGAAGTTCGCTGGATTGGGCATTGCCCATGGCGACCTGTCCGCCTACAACCTCCTGGTTTCCGGCGAGCGCCTAGTGGTCATCGATGTTCCGCAGTGCGTGGATTTGGCGGGCAATCCGCAAGGCATGGACTTCTTGCACCGCGACTGCGTCAATTTGTGCGAGTGGTTTGATTCCAAGGGACTGTCACATGATCCAGATGAGTTCTTTGCTTCACTGCTAGGACATCTCTTCTAGGATCCAGAGGGACAATGGCCTCCGCCAGTCATTCCTGACCGGCGGAGGCCATTGTCGCTGAAGGTTATATGGCGGGTTTCCTACCAGCTGTAGAAGCCTTGGCCGCTCTTGCGCCCCAGCTTGCCCTCGGCCACCATATCCCTGAGGATCTGTGGTGGTGCAAACCGATCCCCCAACGTCTCATGCAGGTATTCGGCGATACCTAGGCGCACATCCAGGCCGACAATGTCGGTGGTCTTCAAGGGACCAGTAGGGTGCTTGTAGCCAAGCACCATCGCGTTATCGATATCCTCGGCACTGGCCACACCTTCTTCAACCATGCGCATTGCTTCTAAGGCGATAGCCACACCTAAACGTGAGGACGCGAAGCCTGGGGCATCATTGACCACCACTGCGGTTTTGCCCAGGGACTGAACCCAACCGCGCGCTGCCGTTTCCAGAGCCGCGTCGGTTTGTTTGCCGATAACAACCTCGATAAGTGTCGAGGCCGGTACCGGGTTGAAGAAGTGCAGACCAATGAAGTTTGCTGGGCGCTGCAGATTTTCGGCGAGTCCCGACACAGACAACGAAGAAGTATTCGACGCAAGAATGGCCTGTGGGCTAAGCACCGCTTCTACCGCTTGCAAGGAAGAAATCTTCAGATCCCAGATTTCGGGAACCGCTTCAACTACTAATCCGGCCGCCGCAAAATCGGCGTACTCGGTACTGGTAGCAAACCGTGCCAGCAATACCTCACGGGTCTCTGATACCCCGCCGCGAGCCAACGACTTATCTACCGACTGCGCGACGCGCTCATAAGCGGCCTGCGCCGAAGGCTGATCACGTTCAACCACCGTGACCTTGGCTCCGCTGATCAAGAACGCGTGGGCAATACCCGCGCCCATGCGCCCGCCACCGAGCACTCCAACGTGCTCTGGCAAATTATTTGGGATCACATCATTGCTCATGTGCTTACTTCTTCTTTCGGTCAAGGAACGATTGCATCCGGTCAAATTTTGCTTGGGACTCAAAGAGCATGCCCTGCGCGAGCGTGTCGATGACCGGGTGAACTTCACGTGGAGAGTGGAAGACCGCCTTGGTAATCCGTACCGCCAAGGGATCTTGTGCACCGATCCGGTCGGCTAGTGCATCCACCGCCGTGTCCAGCTCTGCTGCGTCGTGTAGCTCGGTAATCAGTCCTACGGCTAAGCATTCGCTGCCGGTAAGTACCTTGCCTGCTAGCAGGATCTCCTTGGCCACTGGCTCGCCAACTAGTTCCTTCAACCGCCAGGTTGCTCCGGCCGCGGCCATAATACCCAGGTTAGTTTCCGGGTTGCCCATGCGTAGTGCCTCGGTACCCAAACGGAAGTCTGCGGCGTAAGCCAGCTCGGCTCCCCCACCTAGTGCGTACCCATCGAGGGCGGCGATCACCGGCATGGGCAGCTTTGCGATCCGGTCAAAGATCGAGGAGTTGATCCCGGCCAGTGCATCATCGCGACGGCGTTCACGCAATTGCGCGATATCTGCACCAGAGGCAAAGATTCCCTTGGAACCTTTCGGTTTGTCCTTGGTTGGAGCTTGCCCTGGGGTTCCAGCCAAGATGAGAATCTTAGGAACACGCTCCAGATAGCTACATACCGCGTGTAGCTCATCGACCATCTGCTGGTCGATGGCGTTGCGCACCTCTGGGCGGTGGAGTCTAACCCAGAGCCGGTCACTGCTTTCTGAAATCTTCAGGGTACTAAAGTCACTAGCATTCATGGTCATGGGTTAGACACCCTCGATCAGCAGTGCGGTTCCCTGGCCGACACCGACGCACATCGTGGCGACACCGAGCTTGCGCTGGGCACCGGTCAGTTCGCGTTCCATTCGGCCAAGCAAGGTGATCACAATACGCGAACCACTAGAGCCCAGCGGGTGACCCAGTGCAATCGCTCCACCGTCACGGTTCACAATCTCAGGATTCACCCCAAGTTCGCTCATACTTGCCAAGGACTGTGAGGAGAAGGCCTCGTTGATTTCCATGGCGCCGATATCCCCGATGGACAGGCCGGCACGGTCAAGCACCTTGTTGGTGGAAGGAACCGGGCCCATACCCATGATTTCTTGGGCCAGGCCAGCTGCCTGTCCGTCAATAATGCGGGCGCGGGGCTTCAGGCCAAAACGTTCGATGGCACGTTCGGAGACAACGAGGATTGCCGAGGCGCCGTCGTTGAGTGTGGAGGCGTTTCCAGCGGTCACCACTGTTCCACCCTTGACCACTGGGCGCAGCGCGGAAAGTACGTCCATGCTGGTGCCGGGGCGTGGCCCTTCGTCGGTGTCCACCACAGTTTCACCCTTGCGGGTTTTGACGGTCACCGCAACGATTTCGTCCTTAAAGCGTCCGGCTTCGATGGCATTGATGGCCTTCGTGTGGGACTGCACGGCGAATTCGTCTGCCGCTTCACGGGAGATGTTGTAAACGCGGGCAACTTCCTCGGCGGTTTCCGACATCGAGAAGGTGGCCTTACCGTCGCGGGATAATTCACCGGAGAGGAAACTTGGGTTGTTGAAGCGCCAGCCGATGGAAGTGTCGAATACCGCACCGGGCTTAGCGAACGCCTTGTCAGGCTTCTCCATAACCCAGGGGGCACGGGACATAGATTCCACACCGCCTGCCACAACGATGTCTGCGGCACCGGATTTGACCATGTGACTGGCCATCGTAATAGCACTCATGCCTGAGGCACAGAGTCGGTTCACGGTGATCCCTGGAACGCTGTCGGGGAATCCGGCAAGCAGCCAGCCCATGCGGGCCACGTTGCGATTTTCTTCGCCTGCACCATTGGCGTTGCCAAAGATCACTTCGTCAACCATGGCCGGATCAATGCCGGCATCTTCGATGAGCTGGCGGATGGTGAGGGCGGCCAGATCATCGGGCCGAACCCCGCTCAACGCTCCACCGTAACGACCAACCGGGGTGCGTTTTCCGCCCACCAAGAATGCTTCAGCCATGATTACTCCTTCGTACTCCGGGTTCAGTTCTGGCATCTCTTTCGCGCCAAACGTACCCGGAAAGCTATCCGTACTGGCGCAGTGACACCCACCACGCTAACTTACCGACCATTCGTTCACTAATAGAATCACAGAAATGTTCGCTCAGCGTCAAGAAAGCTACGTCGGTAATGGCCTAAATTGCTCACTTCAAAGCTTTTTCTGCTTCCTATAAATATCCACTGCGGGTAGATATCCATGTCAGGAGGTTGAATCTCGAATGACACTAACGTAATCTTTGGTAACTGACCGACTCTGGGGGAAATTCCAGATCGTGGACCGTCACCAAGGCCATGTAGTTCGGAAGGCTTTGGGCATCTGGTCGACGGAAAGCTGAAGAGTTACGGAGCACTCATGCCACCGGGAAACAGCAACCAAAACAGTAATCAATCTACCGATCATTTCACTCCTGATCTCAGTCACGATATCGGCCCCGATATGACCACCGCCGATGGACGAAGAGAAGTGCGTAAAGCCACCGCAGCCTCGGCCATGGGTAATATGACCGAATGGTTCGACTATGGCGTTTACGCCGTGGCGGTCACCTATATCACCGCACACTTCTTCCCCACCGAGGGTGGAACGCTCATGGCTCTGGCCACGTTTGCGCTTTCCTTCCTCGTTCGCCCGCTAGGCGGGCTAGTCTGGGGTCCACTGGGCGACAAGCTCGGACGTAAGAAGATCCTGGCACTGACAATCATCATGATGTCGCTGGCAACATTCCTCATCGGTGTGCTGCCAACGTATGCATCTATTGGCGTTGTCGCTCCGGTGCTACTGATCTTGCTTCGCATGGTCCAGGGTTTCTCCACCGGTGGCGAGTACGGTGGCGCAGCCACCTTTATGGCCGAGTATGCCCCGGATAAAAAGCGTGGCTTCTTTGGCTCATTCCTTGAATTTGGCACCTTGGGCGGTTTCGCCCTCGGTACCGCGGTGATGCTGTTCTTGCAGGTGATTCTCGGCGAGCAAGCGATGATGGACTTCGGCTGGCGTATTCCATTCTTCCTCGCACTTCCAATGGGCCTCATTGGCCTCTACCTACGTAGCAAACTCGAGGACACTCCGGTGTTCCAGGAGATGGAAGCAGCCGGAGAAACTCAAGAAGGTGGAACGCTCAAGCAGCTCATCGTTGACTACTGGCGCCCCATGCTGGTGATGAGTGGCTTGGTGATCGCGTTGAACGTCGTGAACTACACGTTGCTCAGCTATATGCCCACCTACCTGGAAACGCAGATCGGTTTGGCCCCAAGTGCTTCTCTGGCCACCATCCTCATCGGTGAGGTGGCGATGATGGCGGTGATCCCGTTTGCCGGTTCGCTCTCGGATAAGGTCGGCCGAAAACCCATGTGGTACACCTCGGTGATTGGGCTCTTTGTCTTCGCACTGCCAATGTTCTGGCTGATGGGCCAAAGCTTTTTGTGGGCGATTGTTGGCTTCGCCGTCCTCGGTTTGTTGTACATTCCGCAGTTGGCAACGATTACCGCGACCTTCCCAGCGATGTTCCCATCCCACGTACGTTTCGCCGGGTTCGCCATCACCTACAACGTGTCCACGGCGATCTTCGGTGGTACCGCGGCCATTGTGAACGAGGCGGCAATTGATGCTTCCGGGTTCCTGCTCTTCCCGGCGGTTTACATGATGATCGCCTGTGTGATCGGTTTCATCGCGATCCGTTTCATGCCGGAAACCGCTGGTGCTTCCTTGCGCGGCACCGACATTCCAGATGCTCTGGATACCGGTATTCTGGCCACCGTCTCGGCGGATGAAAAGACTACCGAGCAAAAGTAAGCAACACCGACACAAAATTAGGGGCTTGGTTTCCGCCATCGCTGGCGGGACCCAAGCCCCTAGCTTTATCTGCCGAAGAGTAGATCCTAGAAATCAACCGGGCCGTTGGCTTTCTTGCCAACAAATTTCCATCCAATAAACAACAGGATCGCAAACACCGGGATGGCCGCAATGGTGTAAAGCCCGATAGGGAAGACCTCGCCGTCGTCACCGGTCAAGGTGTCAAAGGCAATCAGCGCGGTAATGATCACCAAGGACACCAGACCAATCCATCCGGTCACCGGTGCACCAGGCATGGGTAGTTTTGAGATCTTTCCCTTTTTCTTACGTAGCATCAGCTGACAGGCGAAAATCGTCGCCCAGGTAAACAGCACCCCGATTGATGCGGTGTTCAGAGCCAGGTCGAAGGCGAAAGTGCCACCAAGCCAGACGTTAAGCACCACACCGAACAGGTAGATCACGCCTACGGTGAGAATTCCTGTGGACGGGACAAAACGTTTGTTCATCTTGGATAACCACTGTGGTGCGTGACCGTTGCCGCTCATGGTGCGCAAGATTCGACCAATAGAATACAGCCCCGAATTACATGAGGATAGTGCAGCGGTGATCACCACGAGGTTCATCACCGAACCAATCCAGCCTAGGCCCATCTTGTCGAATACCGTCACGAACGGGCTGCCCCCAGCCTCATATTCGTTCCACGGCAAGACCATCGCGAGCAAGCTGACGCTACCGATGTAGAAAACGAGAATTCTAAAGACCACCGCGCGAATTGCCGAAGGCACCTCTTTCTCCGGATTTTCCATCTCTCCGGCGGCAATACCCACCAGTTCAATGGCGTTGTAGGCGAAGATCACCGAGTTCAGCACCAGGATGGAAACGAAGAAACCACGCGGGAACATGCCGCCCTCGCCGTTTTCATTACCAATAAAAAGATTAGAGACCGAGGCGGTGTGCTCCCCCACCTGCGCATTGGTCACCACCATGTAGGTGCCTACGGCGAGGAACAACAAGATCGCGGTGACCTTGATAAAAGCTGCCCAAAATTCGAATTCTGCAAAGGCTTTGGCGCTGAACAGGTTAATTGCCACCAGCATTGCCAGCGCACATATTGCCGAAACTTCCACCGGAAGCTGTGGGAAAAAGTATTGGAAGTACAGCCCGATCGCGACCAGCTCCGCGATTCCGGTCATCACCCAGTTCAGCACGTACATCCAACCCGAAATAAAGGCACCCTTGGGACCAAAAAGTTCCCCGGCGTAAGACACAAAGGAACCAGAGGTTTGCCGGTACATGATCAGCTCGCCTAAGGCGCGCATCAGCAGGTAGGCGATAGCACCAGCTAAGGCGTAGGAGAAGATCAGTGCAGGCCCGGTAGACGCAAGTCGTCCGCCAGAGCCCATAAACAGGCCCACCCCGATAGCTCCGCCAATGGCAATCATTTGCACATGTCGGCGGCCCAGAGTTTTCTTATAACCTTCGGAACTAATCTCAGCGTTTTTTGTGCCCTGCTGGTGCTGGCTTGACGACACTTAACTACACTCCTGAAAATAGGACCTTCACTTGCCAGCTACTACACGTTGGCGGAAGGCACGGGGCAAATTTACTCCCATCTGACCGCAAAGCACCAATCATTGAGGTGAGAGATCATTGCTCAATATCGCCGGATGCGGACGCCTACGCTAAGTTCCGTGAGCGTTGGACTAGCATTTAGAGGGTGAGTAGCCAAAATAATTCAGTCCTGCCCGAAAAGGTCTCCGACATTTTTGATCCCGTGCGTTGGCGCGTTGTCGAAGGGTTCGATTTCACCGACATCACCTACCACCGTCAGGTTCAACGTGATGAAGCCGGAACGATTGTCCGTGACCTGCCGACGGTACGTATTGCCTTTGACCGCCCAGAGGTACGCAATGCTTTCCGTCCGCACACTGTAGATGAGCTTTACCGTGCAATGGATCATGCACGCATGACCAGTAACGTGGCTACGGTCTTGCTCACCGGTAACGGACCTTCCCCGAAGGACGGTGGACACGCGTTCTGCTCTGGCGGAGATCAGCGTATCCGTGGTCGTGACGGCTACCGTTACGCTGAAGGTGAGACCGGCGAATCCATTGATCCAGCCCGTGCCGGACGTCTGCACATCTTAGAAGTCCAACGCCTGATGCGCACCATGCCAAAGGTCGTAGTGTGTGTGGTCAATGGGTGGGCAGCCGGTGGCGGACACTCCTTGCACGTGGTCTCTGACCTGAGCATCGCGTCCACTGAGCATGGAAAATTCAAGCAGACCGATGCAACGGTTGGTTCATTTGATGCCGGCTACGGCTCGGCCTTACTAGCCCGCCAGGTGGGTCAGAAGACCGCCCGCGAGATTTTCTTCCTGGCCCGCGAATACTCGGCAGATGACATGGTGCGCATGGGCGCGGTGAACGAGTCAGTTCCACACGAGCGACTGGAAGAAGTGGCGCTGGAATACGCAGCCGATATTGCCAAGCAGTCCCCGCAGGCCATCCGAATGCTGAAGTTTGCGTTTAACCTCGCCGATGACGGACTGGCCGGTCAGCAGGTCTTTGCTGGAGAAGCTACCCGCATGGCCTATATGACCGACGAAGCGGTGGAAGGCCGCGACGCGTTCTTAGCTAAGCGCGACCCAGACTGGTCCAACCACCCGTACTACTTCTAAGCCAAGGAGAAGTTCTTCGTATGCTGGCACCCCACCATGTCCTGTTGCAATCTTTGGCCGCTAACGCCAATGACTCCGGGCCCGCAATAGAAGTGTTCGCGGATCCCGCGTCAGCTGATGGCGTGCAGATCAAACATCTGCGTGACGAAGACCTACCGGGCTTTGCACAGACCATGGTGGTGGTCCGCACCTCCGGGTCAACCGGCCGGGCTAAGCGCACGGTGCTGAGCCTGACAGCCATGGCAGCTAGCGCTCAAGCCACCGCCGAATATCTAGGGTTCGAGGGGCAATGGCTGCTGGCTTTACCGGTGCACTACGTGGCCGGGCTCAGCGTGCTCACCCGTTCGCTGTTCGCCGGCACCAACCCGGTGAGTATGGACCTATCCGGTAGCTTCTCCGCGGAGAAATTCGTGGACGCGGCCGAACAAATGGTGGAGAGCCGCCGGCTGACCTCGCTGGTTCCCACCCAATTGGCGCGGTTGCTCGACAACCCAGAGCCACGCACGGTGGCGGCGTTGAAACGATTTGATGCGATTCTGCTTGGCGGGGCGCGTGCCAGCAAAGACCTGCTCCAGAATTCACGTCATCTAGGTTTGAAAATTTTCCAAACCTACGGCTCTTCAGAGACCTCCGGCGGTTTGGTGTACAACGGCACCGCGCTTCCAGGGGTCAAGCTTGCCGAACGTGAAGGCAGGATTATGGTCTCCGGCCCAATGCTTGCCGATGGTTATGCAAATAATCCCGAAGCTACTGCCGAGCACTTTATCCTTCATGAGGGGTCGCGTTGGTATCTGACCGATGATCTAGGCACCGTGCGTGGAAATCGTTTAGAAATTGCAGGGCGTATCGACGATGTGATTAATACCGGCGGCGTCAAACTTTCCGCAGGGAAGATTGAGGGGCTGCTAGATGAGTTCTTCACGCAGAGCCTGATCCTGCCGGTCCCCGACGCGCAATGGGGTCAAAGTGTAGGTTTGGCCTATTCAGGCCCCACAAATACGGCAGAAGCATTCGACGCTGTGCGCCAAACTATTGGTTCAGCTGCGGTACCCAAATATGTACAGCACTACCCGGCGGGGCTTCCCCAATTGCCTAACGGGAAATTTGATCGGCGTAAAATTCTGGCTGCACTGCTCGCCACACACTGATCCGATTCGCCTTGCCCGTGGTTTCGCGGGAAACTAGAGGGTACGAGTTTTTTATCCACGCCGAAAGGAACGAGAAGTGGCAACGCTTTCCCAATGGGTCGCTGGCGCGCGCCTGCGCACCCTACCCATCGTTATTGCCCCGGTAGTCATCGGCACCGCGGCTGCAGTGGGTCAGACTGGCCAAGTCTCCTGGTTCCGTTTTGTGCTCGCCCTCTTAGTAGGGCTGCTGCTCCAAGTCGGCGTGAACTACTCTAATGACTACTCAGATGGAATCCGCGGGACCGATGATGAACGCGTCGGTCCGGTGCGTTTGACCGGTTCCAAGCTAGCCACTCCCACACAGGTACGAAATGCCGCTTTTGGGTGCTTCGGGCTCGCCGCGATCTTCGGCCTGCTGCTAGTAATACTTTCCTCAACTTGGCCACTGCTCTTAGTCGGTGTGGCCGCGATTTTCGCCGCATGGGGTTACACCGGAGGGAAGAACCCTTACGGTTACCGTGGCTGGGGCGACGTGTACGTGTTCATTTTCTTTGGTCTGGTTGCCACGTTGGGAACCACTTATACCCAAAGTGGTCAGCTCACGTTCGCGGCACTGCTCGGTGCCATCGGCACCGGCTTTATTGGCTGTGCCTTGCTCATGGCAAATAACGTTCGAGATATTCCCACCGATAGTGAGGTTGGAAAAATCACGCTGGCGGTGCGTCTAGGCGAGCAGCTGGCTCGCCTGAGCTATGTGCTGATGCTCAGTGTCGCCATCGTCCTGCCACTGCTATTGACCGGATCTAATCCGTGGATGTGGCTGATCCTGCTGACCTTCGTTCCGGCCGCGGCACCGAGCTGGGTGATGCTTCGCGAGCAGTCGCTACCGAAGCTGGTTGTGGTGCTCAAACAGACCGGCATCGTCAACGTGGTTTATGCCGTGCTCTTTACCTTAGCCATCGTGCTGAACACCTGGCTATAACGAAGAAGCCTTCCAATTTTGAATTTGGAAGGCTTCTTTTTTATTTGTCGTCTGAACGGAGTTTTTCATCGTAAGCGTCCTCGATGGCTTCTTCGGCCAGCTGAGAATCGGTCTTCGACGCTGAGGTTTTGGCGAACGCCTTGCGTGCGTCATCATTGGCTGCCAGACGTAATTTGTTAAAGAACAAATAGGTCACGGCAAAAGCGATTACCAGGGCAATGAGGCCTGCGGTGAAGATCGGCCAGAGCATCAGTTTCCACAGTGCCAAGAAGACAACGAGAAACAAGCCCAACCGAATCACCGAATATTTCAGAAACTGCATACGTTAAAGTCTACCGATGAACCTGTGAGCCAGATTGTCACTAGACTAGAGTCATGGTCCGCTTTATTATCTTTGCTGCACTCATTTCGGTGGCACTCATGATCTATACATTGATCGAGTGTGCTCGCACCGAACGACATCGGGTACGCTCCTTGCCTAAGACGGCATGGATCATCATTATCATCGTGCTTCCCCTGATCGGGGCGGGTTTGTGGTTTGTTCTAGGACGCCCACAGGCCGCTTCATCTGGCCCCGCTAACAAACAAAGCGCCCCAGATGACGACGAGGATTTCTTGCGTCAACTTGAAATCTGGCGTCGCCAGCAACAGCGTGAGTCTGAGCTGAAGGCACGTGAGGAAGAACTCAAACGAAAAGAAGACGATAAGAAGAAGCCGAAGAAGGATAATTCTTCGGACGACTCAGATACTCAGCCCAAAGATCTTTAGAACCTTTGGCTTCGTCACCTTGTAGGGCCCGGCATACGCCGGGCCCTACAAGGCTTTTAAAGGCCGTTTCACGCAGGCACCCACGTATCTAAGCCATCGAAGGTATCTCGTCCGTAGGTCGGGCCTCTTACGAGCCGGACGATAAGTGCACGCGGGTCCCCCTACTAGGCGGGAAAGAAAAGATCCCCGAGGGATAAGCCAGTCAGGCTTTTCCCTCGGGGATCTCTAGAACTCTAATCGAGCAGACTTTAGACTCCGGCGTAGGAGTGCAGTCCGTTGAAGAAGATGTTCACGATGGTGAAGTTGAAGATCACGCAGCCGTAGCCGATGATGGACAACCAGGCCGAGCGAGGACCGGTCCAGCCGCCGGTGGCACGTGCGTGCAGGTAGCCCGCGTAGACCACCCAAATCACGAATGACCAGACTTCCTTTGGATCCCAGCCCCAGTAGCGGCCCCAGGCAGCTTCTGCCCAAATAGCTCCTGCCATGACGGTGAAGGTCCACATCACGAATGCGATGGTGTTGATGCGGTAGGCGAAGTTTTCCAAAGCACCGGCGCCAGGAACCAGACGCATGAATGGAAGCTTGTCCGGTAGACCGCTTGCAATCTTGTTCATGCGCGAGTGCTGGATCAGTTGCAGAACGTTCATGGCAAAGCTGATGGAGAACAATGCCGAGGCAAGTACCGCGATAGATACGTGGATGACGATCCATGGGCTCTGCAAGGCTGGCACCAGATGGCCCAAGGGGGTTGGGAAGCCAATCGTTGCACCGCAGAGCATCAAGGTCACTAGACCGATGATGAAGCTACCCATGAAGCGCAGGTCCTTGAAGAACAGCACCACCAGGTAAACCACGGCGACCACCCATGCGCCGGTGGAAAGGAACTCATACATATTGCCCCACGGCACACGGTGTGCTGCCACACCTCGGCCGATGACCGCGAAACCATGCATGGCCACGGCAAGCCAGGTGAGCACCAAGGCAATTCGAGCCATATTTCGGTTCGAGGAGTGTTCGGTGTAGTTCATCTTGTCGTTGACAACGTTTTCGCTGACGTTGTCCGCTCGTGGCGCCGGTGCCCCACGCTTGGTGCTTCGTGAAGTCGACACGGAGGTCGCTGCCGCACCCACCAGCGTTTCGGAGTCGCGCTTAAGCGCTGCCGCATCAATTTCACTGATGGTCTTGTTGCTCTTGGCCAGATCAAGTGCGAAGAGGATGAAGGCAACCATATAGACAAAGGCCGAAAGCAACATAAACAGCTGGCTGTAATTGCCCAGTGTTTCGTTGATTGGCGCGAGATTTGAGCCGTTAGGCATTTACTTCTCCTTGGTCCTGCTTCTGACTGGCCAATGGCCACTTGCTATCAAAGATATTGTGCAATTCTGTGGACTCACGTTCAAGACGTGGATCCTCGCCGCGGGCCAACAGCGCGTATTCGACACTGCGCTGGCCATTGTCATTCTTCAGCTTCACCCAGACGCGACGACGCGGGGTGAACAGCGAAACTGCCAGTCCGGCCAGAGCCAAAAACGCGAAGATGGCGATCGGTGTTTTACTCGGATCATAATTCACGTCAACGGCGATATAGCGCTTCAGATCATTGAAGGTGATACTGCCCTTGCCGTCGGGGAGCTCATAGGTCTGTCCGGCTTCCAACACGATGCCACCGGCGTCTAGTTTCCGTGAGTTCACCTCGGTGAGGTTGTCGGTATCAAGCACGTAGACGTTCTGCGGTACCCCGTCGTCCAGACCCAAATTTCCGGCAAAGGAGTTCAGGTGCAGCTGCGGATTGATCGCGTTCGGGTCACCTGAAATACCAAACCCTGTTTCATCCACCAGTGCGGTGGGCAACAAGAATCCTTGGAATCCCAACTGTTCTGGTTTCGCGTCCGGAGCCTTGATCACCATCATCGAGGTATACACCGAGTCTTGCGGAACGGAAACTACCGGTCCGGAGAAAGCCACATCGCCATTGCCGTCCTTGACGGTCACTACCGGTGCATAGCCGTTACCTACTAGGTAGACATCGGCACCGTTAATGCGTAGCGGATGGTTCACCTTGATGTCTTCTTCGACAGGCTCCGCATCGGCTGAACGCCGGGTTTCCACATGGGCGGTGAAGTCCAACGGCTGGCCAAAGTGGGTCTCGGACTCACGGTCAAAAACAATGTCGAATTTGTTGAGCTTCACCGAGTACGGCGTGAGATTCTCGGCATCAAAATTTGTCCCAGGGGTGAACGCGTCATAGGAAACGAGGGAGTTCACAAAGGTCTCCCCCTCCACGATGACTCGCTGTCCGCTGTAACCGAAGGCGCCACCAATAGCTACCGAAAGAAGCACACCGATCAGCGAAATGTGGAAGGTTAGGTTTCCAATTTCACGAGTGTAGCCACGCTCTGCGGCCACCGAACGACCGGTCGCATCGGAGCGACGTTCGACTCGGTAACCACGTTTACGCAGCACCTTGTAGGCATCATCGATGACTTCATCATCGCTGGGAGTATCTACTTCATTTTCAACCAGCGACAGGGAGGTGTACTGGGGCAGACGGTCAAGCCTGGAAGGGGTACGTGGCGGAGGGGTACGCAAGGCTTGCGCATGCTTTTTCACCCGCGGAATAATACAACCGACCAACGAGATAAACAGCAAGATATAAATCGCTGAGAACCACGCGGAAGAATACACATCAAAAAGCTGGAACCGGTCAAGCCAGGGGCCGGTGACCGGGTTATTTTCCAGGTATTCGTTGACGGTCTCCGGGTTCATTGAACGCTGCGGGAAGATTGATCCTGGAACTGCTGCGACCGCGAGCAGCAGCAGCAAGAAGAGCGCCGTCGGCATGGAGGTCAGTTGCGTCCAGATCCACCGTAGGGACCCAAGCAAGCCCAAGGCTGGTGCATCGCTGCGGCCTTTAGCAGTGCGTTTATTTTTCGCCATTAAATCGGCAACCTCACTTCATTGGCAAACCAGTTTTGTAGTTCTGCGACCCAGCTTCCCCAAAGTCCGGTCATCATGACCACACCAAGCAGAATCAGCATTCCGCCACCCAAACGCATGACCAGCAGTTGGTGGCGGCGGAAGAACGCCAGCGCCCGCATGCCACGCTGTAGTCCTAGGGCAATCCCAATAAAGGGAAGCCCCAATCCCAAACAATAAAACGCGGTTAATAACGTTCCACGACCCACATTCGGATCGGTTCCTGTCGACATGATCAGTACGGCACTGAGCGTAGGACCAATGCAGGGGGCCCAGCCAAGCCCGAAGGTGAACCCCAAAATTGGTGCTCCCCACAGGCCCGCCGGAGGCTTCCGGTGAATCTTGCGGTCACGTTGCAACCATGAAATACCGCCCATGAAGACGACACCCATAATGACCACCACAAGGCCCAATACCTGGGTCACCCAGGCACCTTCAAATCTCAACCAAGCAGCAGCCTGGCTAAAAAGTACTCCGATGGCAATGAAAACCACCGAGAATCCAAGGACAAAGAGCAGCACTCCAAGTAGTACCCGCCCACGGCGGTGTTCGCGTAAGTCAGCGCCGGTCAGCCCAGTGACGTAGCCAAGATATCCGGGGACCAACGGAAGTACACAGGGAGATAGGAATGAAACGAGACCCGCTAATAAAGCCACCGGCGCGGCCAACAGCAAAGAGCCGTCCAGCACAATGTCGGCAAAGGGATTCGACGTAGTCAACAGGTTGCTCACAATTCTTCGGTGAGTGCTGTATCGATCAGTGTCTTCAGGATCCTAGGGTCAACCGCGCCGATAACACGGGCACGGACTCGTCCCTTACGGTCAAGTACCAAGGTGGAAGGTACCGCCTGTAACGGAACATATTTGGTCATTGCCAGCTGAATCTGGCCATCGGTGTCTTGAATCGACTCGTAGGGGATCTCAAAGCTGCGTTCAAAGGCTTGTGATGCTTCGGCTTCGTCACGGACGTTGACCCCGATAAATGGAACCTTGTCACCAAATTCTTCGGATAGCTCTTTCAGATGTGGTGCTTCGATGCGGCACGGGGCGCAGGCAGCGTACCAAAAGTTGATGACCACTGGTTTGCCGCGCATCGCGCTGAGATCAACGGTGGTGCCTTGGTAGGTTTTGGAGTTGATCTCGATTGGCTCGGTACGTTTTTCGACCGTGTATTCTTCCACGGCGCCGTCGCCGGCAATGTAGTTCTTGTTGTCTCCGGAGCGCGCCTGTTTAGCAAGCGGATCCTCGGTGACCGTGCAGGCGGCCAGTGGCACAGCGACCGCAGCAACCAACATCGAGCGCAAAATGGTGCGTCGATTTAGGAAGCGAGGATTCTGTGAGGACTCATTCATCAACTTTAAGCTCCAGGGATGTTCGCCGCGCCAGCCAGCAGGTCTGGGCTCGGTTCGGTGTAGTTCACGGAGCGAAGTTCGTCTCCGTCAAATTCAAAACTGGTAATTGAGGTCAACGTGCATTCGCGTGCTCGCGGATCGTGGAAAAGACGTTTGCCTTCTGCGTCACGGCGGGTAACCCAGATAGGCAGCTGGTGGCTGACGATGATGATTTCTGCACCATCTCCGTGTTCGGCGAGGGCAGCGTGGCGTTGTTCGTCCATGGCCAGGCGCATTCGAGCAACCTGCTCCACATAAGGTTCACCCCACGAGGGTCTCAGTGGGTTACGCAGTAGCGGCCAATAGCGCGGGTTTTTCAGCTGCGACTTCATCTGCGCTAAACCTTCAAACCTGTTTCCGGCTTCGATGACTCGTTCATCGGTGATGATTGGTAAGTCCAGTGCCTGCGCGGTTGGTTGCGCGGTCTGCTGGGCCCGGATTAGCGGGGAGGCGACTAAACGAACTACGTTTGCGCCTTCGGTCTGCCGCTTGGCGAAGTATTCTCCGGCGCGGTCTGCCATCTGGAATCCCAGTTCGGACAGTCCGAATCCTGGGATGCGGCCATACAACACGCGGTCCGGGTTGAGAACTTCCCCGTGGCGCAACAAATGAACGGTTGAAACTGGCATGGTTACAGTCTCTCAAACAATCAACCTAAAAGATGAAAATTGTGGCCACGATCAAGTATTCACAGCATCCGCATGGGATTCCCATATCAAAAAACCATCCTTTCGGAGGGCCTGATCACAATCGCCACCAACTAGGCTAGAAGATAGAGAAATTTGATAGCTCAGCAACATGCAAAGGATGGTTATGAGCACCAACGATCCAAACCAGCCGGGCCAGCCGTACAACCCTGCGGCGGGCTCCGGAAATTCGAACCCGAGCCCTTACGGCGAGAATCCATACGGCAGTCAGCCCAACCCTTATGGCCAAAATGCGGGGCAACAGCAGCCCCCACAGTTCCAGCAGTATCCGCAGCAAGGTGGATACGCGCCGGTGCAACCACCGACCGAGCGTCCCAAAACGCTGCAGATCGCGTTTATATTGATCATGCTCGCCGGAGTGTTTAACGCCGCATCAAGCTGGCTCATCAACAGCACCAATCTCATTGGTAACGTCATCACTTCTCAGTGGACGCTATTTGAAGAGCAGATGCGTGCCTCGATGGAGACGAACAGCGACCCCGCAGTCAATGCAGAGCTTGAAAAAATGCTCGCCAATCCCGACGCATTTATGGCTCAGATCTCCTCATCGATGACCAGCTTCACCATCGTTGGCATGATTATCAGCTTGCTGGCTTACTTCTTGGTCGGTTTTTTTGTTGGTCGTGGCGTCGGCGCGATGCGTATTATCGCCACCATCTTTGCTGTTCTTTCGATCATCAGTTTGCTGATGTACCTGCCAATGATCAGCATGTACGCGAACTCCTCGGACACCATGATGGTCAACGTGGTATTCACCCTCAGTGTGCTGCTCGGTATCGGGGGCGTAGTTTTTGCTTGGTTGCCTGAGTCCTCGAAGTACATCGTTGCGCGCCGCATGGCCCGCCGCGCCGGTTACCGCTAAGCCGTACGGGCATTCTGATTCAGCCTTAACAACCTAGGTCACGACTTNNAAGTCGTGACCTAGGTTGTTTCTTTAGGCTTCGCCTTTAGCTTTGAACCGCGTGATAGGCCAGAATCTGTAATTCGGTTGACAGATCCACGCGGCGCACAATCATCCCAGCGGGAATTCGCAAGGGGCGAGGAGCGAAGCTGAGTACCGACTTCACCCCATGCGCTGCCAGTGCATCAATCAATTCTTGGGCGGCCTCCCCCGGAACGGCGAGAACCGCAATATTGATTTGTTCTCGGCGGATCACCTCGCCCAGGGTGCCAATTGGCTCAACCACAAGATCTCCGACGCCACTGCCGATTAAGTTCGTAGACGTATCAAGAATTGCTCGGACCTTGAATCCACGACTGGCAAAGCCGGCATAACCGCTCAAGGCGCGTCCCAGGTTACCTGCACCAAGGATGGCTACCCGCCAGTCCTTGGTCAATCCCAGCGTCCGGTTGATATGTTCGGCCAGTTCGGTCACCACATATCCCACGCCGCGGGTTCCATAGGACCCAAGCAGTGAGAGATCTTTACGCAGAATCGCCGGATTAACGCCGGCTTCTTTGGCCAGCACACCAGAACTCGTGCGTTCGGTGCCTTGCGCTTCGAATGCGTTCAGGGCGCGCAGGTATTGGGTCAATCGGGTCAATGTTGCTTCGGGCAATACCCGCGGCTCAGGCTCAGTCATGAGCAGCAGTTCGAACAGGTTTTGTGAGCGCAGGACATGTCTCTGGGGTCTTCATACGGTTAGCTACCCAGCAGACGTTCGAGGCGTTGGCCGTCAACAGTCCAGAAGTCGCGCACTTGACCGTCAATGAGCAACACCGGCACCTCTTCGTGGTGCCTGGCCAGTAGTTCTGGGTGCTCATCAATGTCGAGTTCTGAGAACTCCATGTTCATTCGTTCGGTGACGTCTTTGACCGTGGCTCGGGCCGCCGCGCATAGGTGGCATCCTTGACGCACCAACAACTGAATCTCATGCAATTTACTCACCCTTCAATAATCTCACGAGCCGCAACCAGCGTCTAAGTCGAGAATGAAATAAACTGAATCAAATGCAGTCATCAGAGCACCTCAGCGAGCAGCCCACCACGACGCCACACGATGTCGTTGCCGCCTTCTTCGATGTGGATAACACCATGGTGCGCGGTGCCACCCTATATTTGCTGGCCCGAAAAATGCATCAGCGCCGGTTCTTTCAGTTTCGTGAAATTTTATGGTTTGCTCTCAAGCAGTTACGTTTTGCCGCCCGTGGCGAGCATATTGGCGACATCCACCAGATTCGTGACCGTGCTTTACTCATGGCCAAGGGTATTTCCGTGGCCGAGATGGCCCAAATTGGCCAAGAGATCTATGACGAGTACATCGAACCAAAACTTTGGAAAGGTACCGTCTCGATTGCCCATCAGCATTTAGCCGTAGGGCGTGAGGTGTGGCTAGTGACGGCAACTCCCCTGGAAGTAGCGAACGTCATATCCGAAAGGCTGACATTAACCGGTGCCTTGGGGACGGTTGTGGAGCGTAAAGACGGAAAATACACCGGTGCGTTGGCCACCCCGATCCTGCATGCAGCCGAAAAAGCACAAGCTATTCGATTGCTAGCTAAAGAACGCGGGATCAAGCTTTCGAAATCGTGGGCCTACTCTGATTCCTATAACGATGTGCCGCTGTTAGAGGCCGTAGGCCACCCGGTGGCGATCAACCCCGACGCCCGGCTCCGTGCCTACGCTAAACGCCGTGGTTGGCAAGTCTACGACTTCCGCACCGGTCAGCGTGCAGCACGGATCAGTTTGCGCCTTGCGGGCGTTCTAGGCGCGCTGTGGGCCGCCAGGCGGTCATTGCTCGCTCGGCGCGGCCGATAGTTCCAGAAAAAGCAATCGCCACCGTCAAGGTCAAACCTTGATACGGTGGCGATAATTGCCATGAGGCAAAAGCTGCTTGAAGCAGATTTACTTCTTATTGCGACGCTGGTGACGAGTTTTACGAAGCAATTTGCGGTGCTTCTTCTTCGACATACGCTTGCGGCGCTTCTTGATAACAGAGCCCATAGTGGTTCCTCACAAACTAATTAAATATGTCAACCAAAATGTAGGCCTTGAAACTATTCTAAGCCACAAGGTTGACCGGACGTTAAACGTTCCTTAACAGATTACCCGCTTTTCGGTCATGCTCTGACCATCGCGCGGCTATCGACCGAGGGAACCCGTTCCACGCTGCGGATCAATCGCCGCAGCTTGCAGGTATGCTTCCACTGCGTTTTCAGGAACACGATAGGAGCGACCGAATTGAACAGCAGGCAGGTCGCCTGCATGAATCAAGCGATAAACCGTCATTTTGGAAACACGCATCATTTCGGCCACTTCGGCGACCGTCATGAAACGGGCTCCTGCAAAATTCTGTTTATCCGCCATAGGGGAAATTCTCCTGACGCTGATCTCTGATTCGTCGTGTATTTTGCTCGCGTGAACAAATACGACTTGGGATCAACATCTGCAATCATATTCACGTTCGCTCGGTTCCAGTCTAGTCGCACTTACGTAACTTTTGCATCACGGAACACACCAGAACCACGCTTAGATCTCGATTGTGACATTTAAAGTGCTTTGGACACCTGTCTGCCACCAAAAAAGGTGGGAGACAGGCGTCCAAAAGTGCGTTTTAACCAAAAAGCTTAGATAAGACCCTGGGCCAGCATTGCGTCGGCAACCTTCACGAAACCGGCGATATTGGCGCCAGCCACGTAGTTGCCCGGCACACCATACTCATCAGCAGTGGTTGCACAGCGTTCGTGAATGCCCACCATGATTTCCGTCAAGCGGCGCTCGGTGTGCTCGAAGGTCCACGAGTCGCGGCTAGCGTTCTGCTGCATTTCCAGCGCGGAAGTCGCCACGCCACCGGCGTTAGCTGCCTTGCCCGGACCGAAGAGGATGCCAGCGTCTTGGAAGACCGAGGTAGCTTCTGCCGTGGTTGGCATGTTCGCACCTTCGGCGACGGCGATGGTGCCAGCGGCAATCATCTTCTTCGCTGAGGTAACACCAAGTTCATTCTGTGTGGCACATGGCAGCGCCACAGCACCCTGAACATCCCACACGTTGCCATCGGCTACGTAGGAGACCTTCTTGCTTCCGCGGCGTTCGGCGTATTCGCTGATGCGGCCACGCTCAACTTCCTTGATCTGACGCAGCAGCTCAAGGTCGATACCGTTTTCGTCAACGATAAATCCGGCCGAGTCCGAGGCGGTTACTACCTTGGCGCCCAGATCCTGAGCCTTCTCGATGGCGTGCAGGGCTACGTTACCCGAGCCCGAAACAACCACACGCTGACCGTCAAAGCTCTTACCGCGAGTCTTGAGCATCTCGTTGGTGAAGATCACCGCACCGTAGCCCGTTGCCTCGGGGCGAACCAGGGAACCGCCCCAGCTCAAGCCCTTACCGGTGAGTACACCAGACTCGTAACGGTTGGTGATGCGCTTGTACTGGCCGAAGAGATAACCGATTTCTCGACCGCCGACACCAATGTCACCGGCTGGAACGTCGGTGTACTCGCCAATGTGGCGGTACAACTCGGTCATGAACGACTGGCAGAAACGCATCACTTCGCCATCGGACTTACCGCGTGGATCAAAGTCGGAACCGCCCTTGCCGCCACCGATTGGCATACCGGTCAGGGAGTTCTTGAAAATCTGTTCAAAACCAAGGAATTTGACGATACCCAGATACACCGAAGGGTGGAAACGCAGTCCGCCCTTGTATGGGCCCAGAGCAGAGTTGAACTCAACACGGAAACCGCGGTTAATCTGGACACGACCAGCGTCGTCTACCCAAGGAACGCGGAAAATAATCTGGCGTTCTGGCTCACACAGGCGCTGAAGAATAGCAGCCTCTGCGTACTCAGGATGCTTAATTGACACAGCTTCGAGGCTCTCGAAAACTTCGGTCACTGCCTGATGGAATTCTGCCTCACCGGGGTTACGGCGGAAGACTTCGTCGCGAATAGTCGCTAGTTGCTTGTCCAAGTTTCTCTCCTCATCACTTGGGGCAGGCAGCAGGGGCGCACAAAAGACCACCGGCCCGGCAACACTGCCCCACGCAAGAGAATGCCATGTCTGACATTCTTAGCGAAAATTCTTTGTTATAAAACGCGTACTTGTACGTAACGTAAAAGTCGCGTAGAAGAACGGCTCAGACAGTCTTTACCGAAGTCAAAGGGTTATCGACGACGACCAAAACGAGGGAAACGCTCCAAGATCTCTTGAGCTCTGCCCGTGACTTGTTCCAAGCCCCGCCCTACACTGCGGCCGAGCTGATGCGCGGCAGCCGGAAGTGCATTGGCATCTTGCGGATCCTGCACCAAGTCCAGATCCACGGACACCATCTCGGGGACGGGTTCCAAGGCCGGCAGGATCTCGGCACACCAAGCGACCAAAGTTTCAACGGCTTCGCACTGCACGCTATAAATACGCCGCTGTCCTTGGGCGTTCATGGTCACCAGATTTGCTTCGCGCAAAACCTTAAGGTGCTTAGAGACCGTCGGTTGCGAAATTTCCAGTTGTGTCACCAGTGCGCCGACGGCCATGGGTTCGGCCTTCAGCGCTTCGATGATCTTACGTCGGGTTGGTTCTGCCAACGCAGAAAACACTTCATCAATAGCCACAGACATAACCCTATCGGCATATGACCTGACAGCAGCAGATTTCCCACCACGGTCAAGGCTTCAGATTGATCACAGATGGTCAAAAATTCTAGTCAAACCAGGGGTCCAGACCATAGAGCGGAAAGACTTCTTTGCGCGTGGCAATAATCGTACGGTCCACCGGATCCGCGGGATCATAGCCGACCTCCCAATTTCGCCACCATAATTGTGCGTCATCACCCATGAGATATGGCATCGCTCGTCCGTAAGTTTCAAGGACATAGCGGCGGAACTGCTCGGGCACATAAGTTCTCAGTGGTACTGGTTTCCCAGCGGCGATTGCGGTCAGATGTGTCCACGTTCGCGGCACCACCGCGGTGACGTTATATCCCCCGCCTCCGGTCGCAAGCCAACGTCCATCACACACATCATCGGCCAGTTGCGCGATATCCAAGGCAACTTGGCGTTGGGCATCTACCGAAAGTTTCAGATTAGTCATCTCATCATCGCGGTGTGCATCACAACCATGCTGAGAGACGATAATTTCCGGATCAAATGCGCGGACCAGCTGTGGGACGACTGCGTGGAAGGCTCGCATCCATCCGGCGTCCCCGGTCATCGCCGGCAAGGCAATATTGACCGCACTACCTTCGGCACGTGGGCCGCCAATTTCGTTGGCGAACCCGGTGCCGGGAAAGAGCGACAGCCCGGATTCATGAATGGAGATCGTCAGAACCCGCTCGTCATCCCAGAAGATTGATTCGGTGCCATCACCATGGTGCGCATCCACATCGATGTAACACACGCGTTTGGCACCACGTTCAAGCATCCGGTGAATGGCTGCGGCTGCATCATTAAAGATGCAGAACCCACTGGCTTTGTTGCGTTTGGCATGATGCATACCGCCGGCAAAGTTCACTGCGCGAACCGTCGACTGATCCATGATGGCGTCCGCTGCGATCACCGAACCGCCGACAATGCGCGCGGCCGCCTCATACATGCCAGCAAAGACTGGGTCATCTTCGGTTCCTAAACCAAAGTCCACGGCTTGCAAGCCGGGGTCTTCACTGACCGCCTTGACCTGATCCAAATAGTCCTGGTCATGCACCGTCAAGAGGATGTGTTCCTCTGCAACCTCCGGAGCGCTCAGGCTCACGTTGGGAGAGGCGTAAACGTCGAGGGCTTCACTGAGTCGATGGGTCAGCTCTAGCCGCGATGGGTGCATTGGATGATAGTCACTGAACTTGTATTTCAGGTATTGCTCATCCCAGAGCACGAGCGTTGGTTGCGGCGCATGTTGAGGTTCTAACACCTTTGTAGGCTACCTGATGGTGATTCAACTAACCCGTTTATTGCCTTTTGGGCATTTTGCTCGTGTTTCGAGGCCCCAAGACGAGCACATTGTGCTTTGACCGCGTAAATTACAAGGAGAACAGTCCACACCACGAAATGGCGATTTAACGCGATGAGCACCCAAAGCGAACCGAGTCACCCGGCAAGGGCTGCTGAGTCGCGCGGCCAACGCCGTAAACAGTGGCTGGCGTTGCGGGTACGCATCGCCGATTTCACCGTCCGCTCCCCCGCTCGTTTAGCCTTGGGTGCCTTTCTGGTCGCCATCACCCTATTCACCTCATTGCTCGCCGCGCCCTTTTCCTCGGCCAGCGGAGAGCCCACACCGTTGCATGACGCCTTGTTTACCGCGGTCTCGGCGGTCTGTGTGACCGGACTGACGACCGTCTCAACTGCGGTGCACTGGTCTTTTGCCGGGCAATTGGTGATGCTCATCGGTACCTTCATGGGTGGCCTGGGAATTTTGACCCTCGCTTCAATTTTTTCTCTTGCGGTCTCTCGGAAGCTCGGCGTGCGTGGCAAACTTATGGCGCAGAACTCCATGAATACCAATGCAGCCTCCGCTTTAGGTGAGGTCGGTTCCCTGCTGCGTATTGTGATCCTCACGGCGGTCAGCCTGCAGGCGCTCATTGCGGCATTGCTCATTCCACGCTTTATTTTGCTGGGTGAAGACTTTCTCTCCGCCATTTGGCACGGAGTTTTTTACGCGGTCTCCGCGTTTAACAACGCAGGCTTCACTCCGCACTCCGACGGGTTAGTTCCTTACGAGACCGACCTGTGGATCTTAGGCCCACTGATGCTTGGCGTGTTCCTAGGATCCTTAGGTTTCCCGGTCATCATGGTGTTACTGGCCCACCGCTTCAACGTCAAAAAATGGAACCTGCACACCAAACTCACCATATTGGTGACGCTCATCTTGCTTGTAGCAGGTACCGCGTTGTGGCTACTGGTCGAGTGGAACAATCCACGGACCATTGGCTCGCTGAATTCCGGAGACAAATTCATCCACGGCCTCTTTGCTTCGGTGATGACCCGCTCTGGCGGGTTTAACCTGGTGGATCAAAATGACATTGGACAAGTCACCGTGTTGGTCACTGACGCGCTCATGTTTGCTGGTGGCGGCTCGGCCTCCACCGCTGGCGGCATCAAGGTCACCACCATCGCGGTGATGTTCTTAGCGATCATGGCCGAGGTCCGTGGTGAACGTGATGCCAAGGCCTTTGGGCGGCGTATTCCCGAGGGCACCATGCGCGTGGCCGTGTCGGTAGTGGCCATGGGCGCCACACTGGTCATGGTGGCCACCGGGTTGCTCTTAGCCATTGACGAGCAGGTCGGGTTCTCCCGGGCACTGTTCGAATCAATCTCTGCTTTCGGTACGGTGGGGCTGAGCATGGGAGTTTCCGCAGAGATGCCCCCAGCCGGTAAATACGTGCTCAGCGCATTGATGTTCGCCGGACGCATTGGAAGTATTACCCTAGCCAGCGCCTTGACCATGCGTCATCGCGATACGCTGTATAGCCTCCCCGAAGAAAGGCCGATCATTGGCTGAGAAAAACATTGAGCACAACGCCCCGGTGCTCGTCATTGGTCTGGGACGTTTTGGCGCCTCGGTTGCGGAGACCTTAGTGAAACAGGGCCGCGAGGTGCTAGCCATCGAGCGTAGTCCCGAACTCGTTCAGCAGTGGGCCAGCACGCTCACCCACGTGGTCGCGGCCGACGCCACCAATATCGATGCTTTACGCCAACTTGGCGCTCAAGAGTTTAGTTCTGCGGTGGTCGGTGTGGGTACCTCGATTGAGTCCTCCGTGCTGATTACGGTGAATCTGGTCGATTTAGGCATTGAACACCTGTGGGTGAAGGCGATTACTCCCTCGCACGGCAAGATCCTCACTCGCATCGGCGCAAACCATGTGATCTATCCCGAGGCAGACGCCGGAGTTCGTGCCGCCCACTTGGTCGGTGGCCGAATGTTGGACTTCATCGAATTTGATGATGGCTTCGCAATCGTGAAGATGTACCCGCCCAAGGAGACACAGGGATTCACGCTGGCCGAGTCCCAGGTGCGCTCCAAGTACGGGGTCACCATCGTTGGGGTGAAGTCCCCCGGCGAAGATTTCACCTACGCGGTACCAAATACCATGGTCACCCGCCGCGACGTACTGATCGTCTCCGGACATGTAGACCTACTTGAACGCTTCGCTGCTCGCCCCTAAGGCCTAGCAGATACACCGATGGCGTCAGTGCCCCTTGGCTGGGGTTCTGACGCCATCGGTACTTAACGCTTCAGGTGTTTAGCTCAGTTCATCACTCAAAGCCGCAGCACGAGCCGCAGCGGCCTTGGCGCCGGCTTCAATGATCGCCGGGATCCCCTGCTCGTCAAAGGTCAGAATCGCCTGTTCGGTGGTGCCCTTCGGGCTGGTCACCGCACGACGCATCTGAGCCGGGTTAGCTTCCGGATCCGCAAGCATCTTTCCGGCACCCGCCACGGTGGCACGAGCCAAGTCAGTAGCGAGCTTTTCGTCAAGTCCCATGGTGATACCTGCGTTGGCCATCGCTTCGGCAAGATAAAAGCCGTACGCCGGGCCGGAACCGGAAATAGCCGACAGTGCGTTTTGCTGCGACTCATCAATCACATGTACGTCGCCGGAACCGGAGAATAGCTCAGCAACTCGTTCAATTTGCTGGTCACTGACCGCTTCACCGGCGCTCAGACCGACCACGCCAGCACCGACCATCAATGGCGTGTTTGGCATGGATCGCACTACCGGCTGGCCGGCAGGAAGGTGTTCTTGCATGGTCCTCAAGGTGATGGCAGCAGCCACCGACACCACGACGGTTGATTCGTTTAATGCCGAAGAAATCTCATCACACAGTGCGGTAATGCCCACCGGCTTCACACCGAGGAACACAATGTCTGCAGCGGCCGTAGCTTTCTTATTGGCTTCCGGGTCTTCATTCCCGATCAGCACGTTGATGCCTAGCTCACGCAATTGCGCGGCGCGATTATCGCTGCGCAGGGTGGCAGTAATGTTTTTCGGGTCATGCCCAGCGCCCAGAATTCCGCGCAGAATCGCGCCGTTCATGGAGCCGGTACCTAAAAATGCAAGCTTGAGATGATTTGTCGCTTCGCTCATATAGTTATTTTGTCACCCGTTCAGAGTCTTGATTAATTGTCAGATGCTCGCGCGCAAATTCCAGTGTGCGTCCGAGCCATTCTTCCTTTTGTCCAGCATGTTTGGCCTTGCGTGTGGATACTTCCACCGCAACCACGCCTTCCCACTGTGAATCTCGCAAGAAGTTCAGTGATTCGGCCACCGGCTGGGTGCCTAATCCAGGCACCAAGTGTTCGTCCTTGCCATTGTCCAACCCATCACAAAGGTGCAGGTGAGTCAATCTGTCGCCTAGGTCTTCAAGCGCTTGGCGCGAGTCCATATTGGCGATCGCCGCATGGGAGAAGTCCCAGGTGACATGCTTATAGTCTTCCGGAACCGGGTTCCAGTGTGGCAGGTACATTTTGGAGGATTCGCGTCCCCGGCTACGCCATGGGTACATGTTCTCCACGGCGATCTTCATCCCCGTCGATGCGGTGATGCGACGCACGCCCTCGACGAAGCTCTCCGCGTAGGTCCCCTGCCAACGAAATGGCGGGTGCGCGACAACCACCTTCGCTCCGACGGCCTGTGCCAGGATTACCGAGCGCTCAATCTTCGCCCACGCCGAACCCCAGACCTGCTGGGTGAGCAGCAACGTTGGTGCGTGAATCGCCATAATTGGCAACTGGTACTTATCCATGAGGGCCATCAGTGCGGTGGCGGACTGGCTCGCTTGGTTACCGGTAATTAATACCTCTAGCCCGTCGTAACCCACGTCCTTAGCCATCGCGAAGGCATCATGCACGGTCAGCGGATAAACCGAGGCACTAGATAGTGTCACCGGTACCCGAGGCACCCGTTGTTGGTCTTGCATCTTCGACCCCTCCTCGCCGCGCCGTCGCTTGCCGGCGCATCTTTCAATGAAGTATTAAGCCGAAGGTTCACTCAGACTGACGGTCTTGAGTGAGCCTAACGCAACCTCTCCTACCCCCACGCTACTACTGAGCGGTGTCGAAGAGTCAAACATCACGTGATCAAATCGTCGCAGCATTAAACCTTCACGTAACGCCCAAGGACAGATACGGACACTTTTTAATTTAAGTGCGCTCATCGCTTCATGGGCCACAATAGCGCCAGCAAGCAGTTGCGGTGCACGAATTTCCGAGACCCCAGGAAGCTCGGCACGCTCTTCCCAGCTCATCGCGGTCAATCGGTTGGCCCAGAGTTTCAGCGAGTCACGGTGCAATACGCGTTTAACGTAAGGCCCCTCACCGCTGGGGGCGGCCCCGGTAATTCGCGACAGTGATCTGAAAGTTTTTGACGTGGCCGTAGCCAAGGTGGGCTTGCCGTATTGGCGTAGTTCGGTGGTGGGGTCCGTCAGCACATCACGAACGTAGGTGCGTAGCTCTTTGACTTCCTTGATCGAAGGTAGATCATTGGGCAACCATTCGCGGGTCAGCCGGCCCGCGCCCAGTGGCACCGAGTAGGCGACCTGTGGGAACTCGTCGGTGCCCACCGCGAGCTCCAGTGAACCGCCACCCATATCCAAGTTCAGGATCGATTCAGAAGACCAACCAAACCAACGGCGCACCGAATAGAAGGTCATTCCGGCTTCTTCCTCACCGGAAAGCTCCATCAGGCTCACCCCGGTTTCGGCAGTGACTCGTTCAAGAACCGCCGCGCCGTTGGATGACTCGCGAATAGCCGAGGTGCAGAAACCCATAAAGTCTTCGACTCGGTGGCTCTGCGCGAATTCGGCGGCCTCCTTGATGAAGGCGATCAGCTCCTGCTGGCCTTCTTCGGTGATTGCACCGTACTCGTTGAGGTAACGCACCAAGGACAACGGCCGCTTATGCGAGGCATAAGATACCGGCCGGGCACCCGGGTAGGCATCCACCAGTAATAGGTGGACCGTATTTGAGCCAATGTCCAATACGCCAAGCCTCATGATGCGCTCCTCAACTCAGCAGACAAGGTCTACTTTTCACTCTTTTTTGCGGTGGCTTTTTTGGCCGGAGCCTTTTTAGCCGGAGCTTTCTTGGCCGGAGCCTTTTTAGCAGCGGGCTTCTTCGCAGTAGCCGTCTTCGCGGTTCGTTTCACCGGACCGCGAGCACGCTTATCTGCCAACATTTCGATGGCTTGTTCACGGGTGAGCTCCTCCAGCGAGGTGGCGCGAGGCACCGTGATATTGGTGATGCCATCGGTGATGTACGGACCGAAACGGCCGTCCTTGACCACAATGTTTTTCTCACTGGTCGGGTCAACACCAAATTCTGCCAGTGGTGGCACCGCGGCCCGAGCTCCACGCTGCTTAGGCTGTGCATAAATTGCCAGTGCTTCGTCCAAGGTGATGCTGAAGATCTGCTCTTCGCTCTCGATAGAACGCGAATCGCTACCCTTCTTCAGGTAAGGACCAAAGCGGCCGTTCTGCACGGTGATCTCTTCGCCCTCAGCATCAGCGCCCACCACGCGTGGCAGACTCATCAGCTTCAGCGCCTCATCCAAGGTGACAGTTTCCACGGTCATGGATTTGAACAGCGACGCGGTGCGTGGCTTAACCTTCACCGGCTTCTTAGGCGGCTTTGGCTTGCCGTTCTTGTAGTACTCCACCGGTTGCGCGGCGATTTCTTCTTCAGTCATTTCCGGGATGATCTCGGTGACGTAGGCACCGTAACGGCCATCCTTGGCCACAATCTTTCGCCCGGTGGCCTCTTCAATTCCCAGCTCACGCTCGGATACCTGGGCGGTGGCGAACAGTTCTTCGGCCTTCGCCGCGGTCAGCTCATCCGGTGCCAGTTCCTCAGGAACGTTGGCGCGCTGCGGATCGGTGCCTTCCTCGGCGCCTTCCGGAAGGGCGCGTTCGAGATACGGGCCGAACTTGCCCACACGCAAGGTGATGTCGTCGGTGATCTTGATCGAGTTGATAGCTCGGGCATCAATATCACCCAAGTTATCCACCACGTATTTCAGACCTTCAGGGCGAGTTTCGCCCTTGCCACCGAAGTAGAACATGTTCAGCCAGTCGGTACGTGCCCGGTTGCCGTGAGCAATTTCGTCCAGGTCATCTTCTAGGCGCGCGGTGAAGTCATAGTCCACGTACTTTGCGAAGTGCTCTTCGAGCAGTCGAATCACGGAGAACGCGATCCAGCTTGGCACCAGGGCGCCACCACGCTTAGTCACGTAGCCGCGATCCATGATGGTGGAGATCGTTGGCGCGTAGGTCGACGGGCGGCCAATTTCGCGCTTTTCAAGCTCAGCAACGATAGACGCTTCGGTGTACCGGGCCGGAGGGGTGGTTTCGTGGCCCAGCGCGATCAGTTCATCACCGGTCAGCCCCTGTCCCACGGTGAGCTGTGGCAGGCGTGCTTCGGCGTTCTCGGCCTTTTCTGCCGCATCGCTTTCACTGTCCTTGCCCTCTTCGTAGGCCGAAAGGAAACCACGGAAGGTGATCACGGTGCCCGAGGCGGAGAACTCGGCAACGCGGCTATCGCTGGCGGTACCGGAAAGTTTAATAGTTGCGGTGAAACCCTTGGCGTCAGCCATCTGGGAGGCGACGGTGCGCTTCCAGATCAGCTCATACAAGACGAATTCATCCTTGGAAAGCTGTGAACGCACATCCTTTGGACGGCGGAACATGTCACCGGCCGGACGGACTGCTTCGTGGGCTTCCTGCGCGGAATCAGATTTCCCCTTGTACACGCGCGGGCTGGACGGAATCGAGTCTGCCCCGTAAAGCTCGGTGGCCTGTGCACGGGCGGCACGCACGGCTTCATTGGAGAGGAAGACCGAGTCGGTACGCATGTAGGTGATGTAACCATTTTCGTACAAACGCTGAGCGATCTGCATGGTCAGCTTTGAGCTCCAGCGCAACTTGCGGCTGGCTTCCTGCTGCAAGGTGGAGGTAGTGAAAGGAGCAGCCGGGCGACGGGTGTACGGCTTGTCTTCGACCGAGGTGACGGCAAAGTCAGAGTTAGCCAGATTAGCAACCAAGGACTCGGCGGCTTCCTGGTTCAGTGGCGTCAGTGGGTTCTTCGTGGACTTCAGCTGACCGCGGTCATCATAGTCACGTCCCGAAGCCACACGCTTGCCATCCACTGAAGAAAGTTTCGCAGCAAAGGATTCCGAACCGGCGGTGGCGAAGTTTCCCTTGATGTCCCAGTACCCGGCAGAGATGAACGCCATGCGTTCACGTTCGCGCTCCACGACCAGGCGGGTGGCCACGGACTGCACACGGCCGGCGGACAAACCGCGGGCAATTTTGCGCCAGAGGACCGGGGAGATTTCGTAACCGTAGAGGCGGTCTAGGACACGACGGGTTTCCTGCGCGTCAACCAGGTCGGTGTCCAGCTCGCGCATTGAGCCCAAGGCACGCTCAATGCCTTCCTTGGTGATTTCGGTGAAGGCCAGACGGCGTACCGGAACTTTGGGCTTAAGCACCTGGAGCAGATGCCACGCGATGGCTTCACCTTCGCGGTCCGCATCTGTTGCGAGATAAAGTTCGTCGGCGTCTTTGAGCTTTGCCTTCAACTCGGCAACACGCTTCTTCTTATCCGGATACACCATGTAATACGGTTCGAAGTCGTTATCCAGGTCGACCGCGAATTTACCTACCGAGGTCTTTTTTAACTCGGTCGGTAACTCGGAGGGCTGCGGAAGGTCACGGATGTGGCCCACCGAAGCGTCCACGTCGAAGCCCTCGCCCAAATACTTGGCGATCGACTTTACCTTGGCAGGAGACTCCACGATGACGAGTTTCTTACCGGTCTTTTCCTTGGCCTTTGCGGGCACAGCTCTCCTTTTATACAACGCGGTTCCGAGAGTTCCCCTCTAGGTTGCTCTCGGGCGGCAATCGCAGCACCATTGATTGCGACCAGATGACAGTCACAATTCCCGATGATCTTACACCGAAGAACTGCCCAACTTTTCTCTAGCTCACCTCACTACCCAGGTGCTGGTACTCGGGTAGTAATGAGATTAAGTAGAACATACGCTTTGAGTCGATGTTGCGTTCTTCGGCCGTGGCCATTGCCTCATACTCATAAACGAGCTCCAATAAACGCCGATTAAACTCCTTCTGTTTAGCCTCAGGAAGGAAGACTAAACCACTAGTCAGCATGGGTGGACGGTCCGCCGCAGGCATGATTCCTGCCTTGGCTTCAGCCTCTCTGCGTTCAACTTCTGTGTTGAGCCGAGTGCGGAACGCGTTTAATTGCACGTTAAGATAGGCGGTCTTCGCATTCGTCGAGTCAATTTGAGTGTTTAGTTCCAAACGCTCACCGGCGGCGCGCCAGCGACGTTCGCGCGCGTCGCCCTCGCTGGCAGCGCGCGCTACATATCCGTATTTTTCTAAGGCTCGCAAGTGATAACTCATGGCGCTAGGCGTCAATGAGCACATCGATGCCAGCTCGGTGGCGGTACGCGTGGTTTGTGAGGCGAAGAGCTCGTCGAGTACGATCAGTCGAGCATCATGGGCCAGCGCGCGAATAGCCTGCGGGTCGGTGATCGAGACAACTTGTGGGGCTTGATATTCCGCATCGGCGCGTTGCGCACCATCATCTTCGACTGTGTTCCGTGTCATAACGAAAAAGTTTAGCCTTTGTTTCACATTTTACGAAGCATTCCATGCCGAAGAAGGCGGGCGATTGCTTCATATAGTCTTTCAGTGAAGGATTCATCACCTTCACCGATTAATGAATCAAGCGCCACAACTAGCTGCCTTACAGACAATTCTCCGTCGCAAGCAGACAGGAAACCGGCCTGCGCCGAGTCCAGAATCTCAGTTCGACGCACACCTGCACCCTGTCGCAGAAGAATCACTTCGGGGTGTTCGGCGCCAGGGCGCTGATGGCGTTCCTCGGTGACGTCATCGGCCACCAGCAGGTGCCATTGCTTCCAAGCTTCTCCCGCTTCACGCAGAGCATCGGCCATCTGGATATCCCGATCCAAGGAGGGAGCCAGTGGCTGCTCCATTTGGTGCGGGATCTGTTCGAAGCGTCGAAGCGTTACCTCACCGTGCGCGGGTCGGCGGAAATACACCATGCCAAAACCGATGGCACCCACCTGACGAGATTCAAAGTCGTCAAGGTAGGCATCATACGCCAGAGCGTAAGCAGCACTATCTTCACTCTGCGAGGCATCACGTAGCCAGGTTTCTGCGTAGACACTCGGGGTGGTCTGCTCCCGCTCAATCACCCAAACGTCCAAGTCATCTGCGAACCATCCGGAGACTCGGCGCTCCCATGGTTCATTCGACTCCGCATCTAGGCGAGGAATCTCCCAATTGGAAAGCATTTGCATATGCGCCCCTGGATTCAAGTGCACCGGAGCCTGAGCAATGAGGGTGCTCACCAACGAGTCTCCAGCCATCCCGCCATCGCGATAAGTGAATCGGTCTTGTTCGCGTTCTGACTTTTTACGTGGAGTGATTACGAATGGTGGATTACTGGCAATCAAGTCAAAACACTGATCCGCCACAGGATCAAAGAGACTTCCTTGGAGCAGCGTGACGCGCTCGTCGAGGCGTTGTGGATCCAGCTTGAGGATGCGGTGGTTGAGCATCAGGTTAAAGCGAGTGAACGCCAATGCACGCGCCGAAAGATCCGTTGCCGTGACATGTTTGGCATGCGAGAGCAAATGAAATAGTTGCACTCCGCAGCCCGTGCCTAGATCCAGTGCCCGGTCCACCTCGTGGCGGATGGTGATCTGCGCGAGCGTACGCGAGGCGTGCCCGATTCCAAGAACGTGGTCGGTGCGCAAAACTCCAGGACGCTGATGGGATCCGAGATCGTGGGCCACCCACATCTCCCCATCGGCATCGGAGGCATGTACCGCCAGCGCCACCTTGGCCCGGTACCCCGAAGCCCAAGACTCAACTAGCCCCAGCTTCAGCAACCCCTCAACACGCACCGTGGGAAATGCCTCAACCAGCGCGCCAGCGGATTCGGTTTGCCCCAGTTGGAATAGCCGAATAGCACAACCCAAGGCGCTGTCCACCGGCTGCTTATCAAGAACGCGAAGTGCCGGGTGGATCTGATCACGCCCATAGGCGGCCACCGCATCGACACCAAGCAATTCGGTGATGGCATCAAAACCAAAATTTATCTCGGTTAAGTCTGTGTGGAGTTTGTCCACCAGCACAAGGTCATAACTATTTGGGGCATCTTCTATGGCAGAAAAATCAGCGGCATTCACACCTCTCAGTCTAACGAGTCCCCCAGCATTACAAGACTGCGCAACCCAACGCCTCCCGCCATAAGATATTCGGTATGCCACTTGTGACCATCACCTATTTGCAACAGCTCACACCATCCCAAATGCGCCCGAGTACCCGGCAGTTGCCGGAGAACGCCAGAATTGAGAAGGTGGAGCAGATTACGCCCGAATTCTCGCGATTCCTCTATCAGTGTGTAGGTAGCCAGCTGAACTGGGCCGACCGGCTGAGCATCAGCCGTACTGACTGGGACGCTAGCTTGCGTAAACCGGGTTCGGAAACCTATGTGCTCTACCAAGATGGCGCACCCAAAGGCTACGCAGAGCTGGTCACCGAGGTCCGCGCGGGCCGCAGTGAAGTTGAGATCTATTACTTCGGACTATTTCCTGAGGCCATCGGGCAAGGTCTGGGCGGAATTCTGTTGAGTGAAGCCAACCGCAGGGCGTGGGATATTCCTCGTCGAGAGAACATTCTCCCGCCGGTGAGCCGTGTGTGGCTGCACACCTGTTCGCTGGATGGCGAAGCAGCTATCCCCAACTATCAGGCACGTGGCTTTAGTGTTTATGAAACGCTCGAAGAAGAAACGCTAGTGGTCGACGCATCGCTAGATTTGTGGCCGAACAGCTAAGCGCAGTTTAAAAGCAGCGAGCGCAATGAANNTTCATTGCGCTCGCTGCTTTGTGCTTACTATTTATGCTTCGATAGCTGACTCGGTGCAGTCAGGGCACCGACGAAGTTCCTCGTCCTTGGCGCAGTCTTCACAGAACAGGCGCAAGTTACGGCAGGTAGGGTTCGAGCAATTCTCGAATTTATTTGTGGCGCCTTGGCAGCCAACGCACTGACCAATGGTGACTGCATCCTCGGAAAACTCGGTGTGCATGCGTTTGTCGAAGACGTACAGGGACCCTTCCCACAGCCCCTTGTCACCGTACTGCTCGCCATAGCGGACGATTCCGCCCTGCATCTGATAAACCTCTTGGAACCCACGCTTGACCATCAATGCCGAAAGCACTTCACAGCGGATACCACCGGTGCAGTAGGTGACAATCGGCTGATCTTTCAGGTGATCGTATTTGCCTGAGTCCAGCTCATCCATGAATTCGCGCGTAGTTTCGACATCCGGAACGATGGCATCCTTGAACTTGCCAATTTGCGCTTCAAAGGCGTTACGTCCGTCAAAGAAATGAATCTTCTCGCCGGACTTTTCCTTGGTCTCCACTAGCTCGTGGAGCTGCTCGGGCCGCAGGTGTACACCGCCGCCAACTACGCCGTTTTCGTCTACTTCTAGTTCGCCCGGCGCGCCGAAGGTAACAATCTCGTCGCGGACCTTAACGGATATACGCGGGAAGTCTTCTGCAGAACCTTCGGACCACTTAATATCCATCTTGTTAAAAGCAGGCAACTCACGTGTAGCTTTCACGTACTTCTTGACAGCAGAAATCTCACCACCAACGGTACCGTTGATGCCGTCTTTGGAGATGATAATCCGTCCGCGCAAGCCCCAGCGTTCAAGCAACGAGCGTTGCCATAGGCGGATAGCTTCGGGGTCTGGAAGCGGCGTAAAAGCGTAATACAAAACAATGCGATGAATGGACACCATATAAGGGTAGTAGCTTTTTAGTTCAAAACGCCGAGCAAAAGATGAAAGTCACATTCTTCATTTCGATCGTTGCTCGGCTATCAGCATTGACTATAGTTTCAAGTAAGCAACGATTAGCTCAACGTCAGCTAATTCCTAGGTAAGACAGGGTAGGGTCAAAACATGGCATCAAACGCAAGCGATGAACTGATTGGTACCTGGGTCGATGGTTGGGCAGGCGTCCGTGGATACGAGATCCGCCATGAAGGGCGCGTCCATGCTGCCCTACGCCATGACACCACCGGGGACTGGGAATACGTTATTTATGAGCCTTCCAAGGAAGAGCTAGCAGCAGTCGCTGAGACGCTTAAGAAGCATCCAAAGCGCCGCCTTACCGCCTTTAACGACTCTGTTGATGACTTGCTGAATACCGCCAATGAAGTTGGTCTTCAGGTATCTGCAGATGATGAAGTACTCATGGTGACCGAGCTGGCCGTACACGACGTCGAGGTACCGCTTCCTGCCGACGGCTTTGTGTTCCAGATTGAACGTGACGGAACCCATGCTTATGTATCTCTTCATCCAGAAGATAATCAGGAAGTCGTCGCCGCGTCGGGGCATGTCTCGGCAGTAGACGGTTTCGCGATCTTCGACCGCATCATCACCGGACCAGATTTCCGACGTCGGGGCCTTGGCACGCTGATTATGCGCGCGCTGGCTTCACTGGCTCAGGAACACGATGTTGAGGAAGGACTCCTCATCGCTTCCGTTGATGGCCAAGAGCTCTACGCATCTCTGGGCTGGACTTCGCTAGGCAAGGTTGTCCTGTTCAAAGCGTAAGCTTCACACGCTTTTACCTATCGCCGTCGAGAACATTTTCGACGGCGATAGGCTTTTAACAACTCTTCGCTGCTCCGAGAGGCCCTATAAGTGAAGTCAGTACATGCGTTGTTGGATCCGTTTAACCGCCAAAACGATCCCGAAGCGGTGATTCACCGCAGAACCGTTGCGGCAAAAGACGAAATCACCGCGCCCTGGCCGCTCTGGCTCCACGATTCGGTACGCGAAACCTTCGAAGGTCTTGGCATTGCGCACCCCTGGCTTCATCAGGTGCAAGCGGCAGAATCAATTCATGCTGGAAACCACACAATCATTTCTACTGGCACCGCGTCAGGCAAATCTCTGGCCTATCTGATGCCGGGCATCGATCTGTTATACCGCACCCGAGAAACCGGGGCGAATGACGCTGCAGCCCAGGGAACGATCTTGTATATCTGCCCCACCAAGGCGTTAGCGGCAGACCAATTAGCTTCAGTCCAAGCCTTAGCCGTGCCCGGGGTTCGCGCGTCCAGCTACGACGGCGATACCGACCAAGGCACCCGCGCTTGGGTCAGGCAACACGCAAATTTTGTGTTCACCAATCCGGACATGTTGCATCGCGGGATCCTGTCCAATCATCAGGCCTGGTCACGTTTCTTCAAACGACTGCGCTACGTGGTCATCGACGAAGCACATTCCTATCGTGGCGTTTTCGGTGCGCATGTGGCGAACCTGATGCGCCGGCTACGACGCATCTGCACTCACTACGGAAACGACCCGATATTTATCGGAGCCTCCGCCACTAGCTCGGATCCGGAACAATCATTTTCGCGGCTTATTGGGGCGCCAGCTACCGCGGTCACCCACGATTTCTCGGCGTCAGGTGAGCTGGTCATCGGACTATGGGAGCCACCGTTAACCGATAGAACTGGGGAAAACGGGGCGCCAGTTCGCCGTACGGCCATTGCCGAAAGCGCTTCGATCCTCACAGATTTGATGGCTGAGCATGTGCGGAGCATCGTTTTCATCAAGTCTCGTCGTGGTGCTGAAACCATCGCAACGTTAACACGTAAGCACCTGGAGAAGTTTGCCCCGGAACTTAGCGTGCGGCTTGCAGCCTATCGCTCAGGGTATCTACCGGCCGAGCGGCGCGAAGTTGAAAAGCAACTACGCTCCGGTCAACTGCTTGGGGTGACTTCCACCTCTGCCTTAGAGCTCGGGATTGACATCGCTGGTTTGGATGCTGTGGTGGTCGCCGGTTGGCCTGGTACTCGCGCCTCGTTCTTCCAGCAAATTGGCCGTGCCGGGCGTAGCGGACAAGATGCTCTTGCAATTTTTGTGGCCGCCGAAGATCCATTAGATACCTATCTGGTTCATCATCCCGAGGCGATCTTTGAGCTCGGAGTCGAAGCGACGGTATTTGATCCACAGAATAAGTACGTCCTCAGCGGACACCTCTGTGCCGCAGCGCAAGAACATCCGTTGCGTCCCGAAGAGCTAGAACTTTTTGGCCCACAGACCGAAGAATTATTGGACTCGCTGGTGCAGCGTGGATACCTTCGTCGGCGTCCGGCTGGATGGTTTTGGACTCATCCGCAACATGCTGCTTCGATGTTTTCGATACGCGCCGATGGCGGGGGCCCGGTCGATATTACCGATGCTGATACCGGTGCCCTGCTGGGAACGATGGATTCACCTCAAACGCATTATCAGGCTCACCCGGGAGCCATCTATGTTCATCAAGGTGCAAGCTACCATGTCGAAGAACTCGACGAACAAAATCATGTGGTCGTAGTCAGCCGCGTGAACCCTGACTATTACACCACCGCTCGTGACCTGACCACGGTAGCTGTGCATTCTGAGGAACGCACCAGTAAACATCAAGAACTAAACGTATTCTTCGGAGAAGTCACCGTCACCACGCAAGTGGTCTCCTTTCAACGTAAATCGGTCGCCTCCAATGAAGTGCTCTCCGAAGAACCGTTGGAATTAGAAGCCCGCGAGCTACACACGAAGTCAGTATGGTTCACGCTCACCGAGCAACGCCTGCTCCAGGCAGGGCTTACGGTGGATCAGTTCCCCGGAGCCCTGCATGCAGCCGAACATGCAATGATCGGTTTGCTTCCATTGGTAGCTACCTCCGATAGGTGGGATATCGGTGGGGTGTCCACCGCACTGCACATGGACACCGGTCATCCCACGATCTTCGTCTATGACGCGCAACCGGGAGGCGCTGGATTCGCTGAACGCGGTTTCGAACGATTCCTCGATTGGGTCCGTGCGACTCGTGACGCCATTACCTCTTGTGAATGCGCACATGGTTGCCCCAGTTGTGTCCAGTCGCCAAAGTGTGGAAATCGAAATAATCCTTTGGACAAGCACGGGGCGGTACTCTTGCTCAATATTGTGCTGCGGGATATTGAACCGGCTCATCACCGCTGATCTAATGGTGGTGCTCCGGCGCGGGCGCGCGCCGTGGCATCAAACAACTGCACATCCAGGGCAGTGAAGTTCATTGGAACGCTCACGGTGACGCGCACCGAAGTCCCGTCGGCTTCCACCGCGCAGGACTGGAGCAGGGCGTCATTTTCTGCCGAAACACTCCCGGCGATACCGCAGGGGTCTCCCGCGCGCAGTCCCCTGGCGGTATCCGCGGCAGCTAAGGCAGCCAAATCAGCTGCAGATGCTGCGCGCATCGAGGCGTGAGTGGCCGCAGTCCAAAGCAGTACTGCACAAGTCAGGATGATCGCCACGGCGACCAGAGCGGTAACCGTCACGGTTCCGTTGCCGCTCTCGTCTTTCAGAAAATGTAGCCCGCTCATTCCAACACCACGCTTGCCTCGCCTCGTACCTGTACGTCTCCAAGCAACGGGATACTTACTGACTTGGTGACGTGAACATTCGAGTATCCGCCGGCGGTGGACACCGAATACGTTGCGTCGTGACCGGCCAATCTGACACCGCTGGAGCGCACCACCGAATTTTCCTCACCACGTGCCAACTCTCTAGCCATGGCGGCAGCGGCCTGTTGCACTTGGATTTGCTTCATACCCAGCACCCCGAGACACAATAACAACGATAAAAATACGGCGACGGCCGGCAGTAGTACCGCAAATTCTGCGGTACTACTGCCTCGCTCATCATTGAGGTTCATGGCCTAGAGCGACAACGCTTTGCTAATCAGCCCCATGAGCATGCCACGCACATCCCCACTAGATAAGATGCTGATCAGCAATCCTGCGAATGCCACGGCGGCCAGAGTAACCATGGCGAACTCTGCGGTAGTTGAACCTTCTTCGTCGGCGAGACGCTCGGAAATTAAAGATTCCAGTCGTTTCATGATGTGTCCTTTCATTGGTTCCCAAATGCGAATTATTTGGGGGTAGTGATTTCAGCTTGAGTGAGATTTACGGGTGGCGTCCTAGGTTGCGTCCAAGCTGGGGATTACTTCGTTACAACCCCGGCAGCAGGGCAATAATCAGCGGCACGACGCCTAAGGCAATGAATGCTGGCAGAGCGCACGCGCCCAATGGCAGGACAAGTCTGGTGCCAAATTGTGCTCCAAGACGGGCGACTCTTTGGCTTCGTTCGCGGCGCTTTAGGGACGCCGCATTGCGCAATAGGCTTGCCGTGGGTGCCCCTGTCACGTGAGCGAAACGCAAAGCCTTTTCAAGGGGATGCAGCCACGGCGGGACCGAATGCCAGGCTTTGTCCCACTCCATGTTCATTTCCAAACAACGCGCCACCGTGCACAGCTGCTCGCTGTGTGGCACGCTTCGGCCAAGCGTGTCCAGAATTTCCTTGATTGGCATGCCAGAATCCAGCAAGCTCGCGCTGACATCCAGAATCAATTCGGAAGGGTGATTGTGAGCTTCCGTGGTCTTGTTGCGCTCCCTCTTCAGGTTTTTTGCCGGTGCCTTGCTCGCTGAGGGGATGAATAGGAGCAGTACCGCAACGAGAACACAACAGCATGCGAAAAGAATCATTGCAGTGCTGCTTTCGTTGTCGTGCGCAACAGGTATCGACACCACAGCCGGTTCAGTAACCATAGGGTCAGGCCGGCTGCCACGCTCAGTTGGGCCGCCCACGATGTGCTCAGCGCCCCGAGTACGTCAATCCCCAAAAGCATTCCTGCACCAAATCCCACAAGTGGTAGCCACGTCAGTAATTTGGTGGTTGCTTTGGGCCCGGCCATCGCAGCATCAAAAGCTTGAGACGCAACCAAATCAGCTTCCAAATCATCTGCCAAGCGTTCGAGTACCTCGGCAAGGCTGGCGCCACTACGTTCGGATACTTGTAAACACCAATGCAGGCGACGCACGCTCGATTGCTCGGTGCCAGAAAGGTTATTGGAGGAGGATTTGTGGGCCCCAAGTCGGTGCATCGCTCGTAATTGATGAAGCGCTTGATGCACTGGGCATTGGCTTTGTTCCGCGGTTAGTAGGGCGTCAACGGCTGGATAAAAAGTCAGTCCGCTGCGCACCAACGCTGCAAGTTCACGGATAGTTCGGGCATCTTCAGCCAACAAATTTTTTGGCTCGCCACGTCGTCGTAAAAGCCCTCGACTGTCGAAGTTTCGCCGGATAGTCCCGGACTTGATCTGCTCGGTACTTCGCGGAAACCAAAGCCAGAAAGCGAGCACACCTAACAAAAAGATCACCACGAGAATCACCTTGCGCCGTCTGCTAAGGCTTCGACAATCGCTTTCAACGTGTTCGCCCCAACTTTCTGTTCAAGCAATGGCATAAAAGAACTATCAATGGCATCAGTTCGTTGGGTGTCAATGACCGTGTCCACACGCATATGTCCGTCCCGATCCGTGCCCAAAATCCCTAGAGCCACGGGGCCACGCCGACCCTGAGGGCCACGTGACATATGGATCACAAGATCAAGTGCGCTGCTTGCCTGAAGGGCTGTGGCTTGCAGGTTCCAGCCAGCTAGTGCACCGAGGGCCGCCAAGCGGGCGGGAACAGCTTTGGGATTATTTGCGTGTAATGTTCCTGCCGCGCCTTGATGTCCGGTGTTCATCGCTGCCAAGAAGTCTCTGATTTCGGCTCCGCGACACTCTCCGACAATTAAGCGGTCAGGTCGCATACGTAGGGCTTGGATCACGAGGTCGCGTAGCTCGATGGTGCCGGCGGCTTCGACATTCGCTGCGCGGGTTTGCATGCTTACAACGTGGTGGTGATCGACTTGGAGTTCTTGGGAGTCTTCCACCACGATGATGCGTTGACCCTGATGGGCTAAGGAAAGCATCGCTTGGAGCAAAGTGGTCTTGCCACTGCCGGTGCCGCCAGTGATCAGAAAGTTTAGTTCTCGCCTCATGATTTCTTCGAGCAGAGGGCGCCACCAACTAGCAGTATTTTCCAGCACCCCGCTCAGATCTAAGGCCTGAGTTTTCTTCACACGTATCGAAATTAAGGGTCCTTGGGTCGCAATCGGAGGCAGAACTGCATGGACTCGATAGTGTTTTAAACTCATATCCATAAACGGGCTTGCATCATCTAGTCGGCGCCCGGATAACGTCGCAAGGTGTACGGCTAGCCTGCGCACCTGTTCTGCTGATCCAAAGACATAGTCGGTCAGTTCTAGACCACGTGGTGAGTCGGTCCATACCCGGCCCTGCCCATCAACCAGAACATCGGTGACCTCTGGCAATTGTGCGAATGGCTCAAGAACGGACAGCCCGGTAACTTCGTCTTGAAGGGCCTTCAACGATTCGGCAGCTCCAGAAGATCCCAAGGCAGCGCCAGAGTCCTGTACGGCACCGGCGAGCGCCACAGCATCTAGCTGTCCCCCGCTGGCCATCGCACGTTGCCGTACGGATTCGAGAATCCGAGCATCAACTTCACGCCGGTTTGGACGACCCGTGCCTTGTGCACTATGTTTGCCCGGGCTCATGTTTCAGTCGCCTCTTTCTGCGGTAAAAGTCGCAGATCCGCGATATTCTGCCGGACTTTTCGCGATCGCAAGACATCAAAGAGCGCCCCACGCTGAAGAACGCGAGTAATCTTTGGCAGGCTAAGAAAGTGGCCTAGATATGCACTACTTGCCGGAATTGAGTTCCGTAGATTTCTCGCACCGCACACAATGTGGGAGGTATTCGGGGGTTTACTACTGTCATCGCAGGTAAGGACTTCATGATCAATAAACTGTTCAATCACCGCATGTTGTGGATGTAAGGCGCGTCCGGTGTCGACGACGAGTAAGTCAAAACCTTGCCTGGCAGCGGCCAATAAGCGAACCACCAATTGTTCATCCACTCCGGCGCAACTGGCGTTTGGGGACCATGTCAGCACGGCGGTGTCCTGCAAATATGGAAGTGTGTCCACTAGTTGATGCGGTGCAAGTGCACCACCGGAACTACGAAGCTCCTCCCACCCGATTCCTGTAGGCGGGTCCAACGTCAGTCGAGGCCATAACCCGGTGGAATGTGGATCTAAATCAATGAGTAAGCTCTTTTGCCCACTCAACGTGCCAGCATGGGCGATGAGTGCAGCTAAGGTGCTGGTGCCTACCCCTCCAGCAAGGGATGCCAAGGACAGACAGTGAGCTTGTCCCGATCGCATCCCCCACAGTCCTAGATATTCTCCCAACCAATGGTGTGCGCTGGGTAAAATGGCAACCCGAGCGCGCGGAATCCTGCTTGCCACCGACCAGAGCTGTTGGTCATCTTCTTCGAAGCCAAGAATGACGTCACATAGTCCAGGAAAATCCAACGCGTCATCAGCCATATCAGCACCCCAAAGCACTGGGCCATGACCTGTAGCGGGCAGATCTTTCAGCTCGGCACACTGGTGGATACGCACCGCGGCGCCCAACGCGATCAAGGCACAGCTTTCAATCAGCCGCACATCGTTACTGACCAAAGTGCACACCAGTTCTTCTGCCCGCTCACGCTCTGGTTTCACCAGGACAAGTTTTTGGTCCTGAAGCGTTTGTTCGGTAGCCACGAAGCGTGAATCACTTGGAACCTGCGGTATGCCAATACCAGGGAAAGATAACCAATTCATAGTTGAACGGTGACATCGTTTTGTACAGTGCCGGGCGCACCCCTAGCAAACTGGGGATATTGTCCTTGGACAATGCACAATAGAGCCATGAGCATGCTTGCCTTTATCGGCGCAGACCCCGAAGGCTACGCCATCCTCGAACTGCGTCAGGCCCACAACGGTGCACCGGTCATCCCGGCCAGGTTGGTGTCCGCAACGGATTTTCCAATGGCCGTACGCACCATTGAAGACGAGCATTCTCCCCGGTGGATCATGTTGCGCACCACCCCGTGGATGCAGCCACTTTTGGCGCACGGTGTCTTCCTTGCCAAGGCACATATTCTTTCGCTTGCCCAAAGGATTTTGCATCGCAGCCCACTGAGCTCCGGTGCGTTAGATGATTTTGATGTAGATAGCCCGAATGCTCCGATACTCCGGCCAAATCAAGATGCACTGTTTGATTCTCCGGTTACCGGGGAAAGCCTCGATGACCTCGTTTCTATGTATCTGGCCCAGCGCCAGGCGCTACCTACCGAGAAGTCCGCGCGCAAACGGCTTGAACTACTTATTCATGCCGAGTCCGTGGGTGCGCTGGTAGCCTGCGAAATGGAACATACGGGATTAGCCTGGGATGAAAAAGCACATCGCGAATTATTGCGCGAGAAGCTGGGGCCCGCAGTAGGCGAGGGGACACGTCCGGTAAAACTAGCGCAGTTAGCCCAGTCTTTAGCCCACGCGCTGAACAGTCCTGGTCTGAACCCCGATTCCCCACAGGAACTTCTTCGTGCACTGCACCGTGCGGGATTTGCGGTTCAATCGGTCCGTGCCTGGGAATTAGAACAACTTAAACATCCACTTATCGAGCAGGTTTTAGAGTATAAAAAACTTTCTCGCTTAGCTAGTACTCATGGAGATGAGTGGCTAGACCAATGGGTCACCGAGGGACGTTTCCACCCGCATTACATCTTAGGGACGGTCGCCTCTGGTCGGTGGGCTGCCAGTGGCGGCGGGGCTTTACAACTCCCCCACTCGATCCGCCAGGTCGTTCGAACTCCCGTGGGGCGAACCTTTGTCATTGCCGACGGACGGCAACTTGAACCACGCATTCTTGCTGCAATCTCCCAAGACCGTCAGCTCCAAGAGGCAGGCCAACAAGATGACCTGTATCAGTGGCTTATCAACGCGAAACTTGTCTCCGACCGCAATGAGGCAAAGTTGGGGATGCTCTCGGTTATTTACGGGGGCGGTGGTGGCACCTCAGGTGCGGTAGGCGCGGCGTTGAAGAAGAACTTCCCACAGGCGATGGCCTATGTTGATCAGGCGGCGAAAGCCGGCGAACGCGGTCAAGGGGTGCAAAGCTGGTTAGGTCGGGGCTGCCCACCGGCGGACGAAGCTTGGATACAGGCCCAGCGAGCCACCCACGATGAGGCCGGGCAGCGAGCTGCGGACGCGGCGGCACGTTCACGCGGCAGATTCACACGGAACTTCGTGGTGCAATCAACCGCGGCGGAATGGGCTCTGGTGTGGCTAGGCCACGCCCGGCATCTGATTCGGCAGGCCGGATGGGGCGACACTTGCCAGCAAGTGTTTTTTGTTCATGACGAAGCGGTCTTTGAATGCCCGGTGGAATTGGCTCCGCAGCTAGGTGAATTAGTGCGCCACGCGGCATTGCTCGCCGGACGTACTCTCTTTGGAGAGCACAGCCCCAACTTCCCGGTCAGTGTCGGAATCTCGCAGAACTACGCTGAAGGCAAGTAACTGGCTAGCCCATCATGATTTCGCGTTGCCTGTTCCACGGCTTGTTCCAGCCCAACTCATCAAATAAGCGATCAAGCACAATGGCAGTAAATCCCCAGATCAAATGGCCCTCATATTCGAAGGCCGGGGATTTGAAGCGTTGTGCACCGCGGCGCACTACCGCGGTCAGCCGGTTATGCGGATTGAGCAGATGCGCCACTGGTACGCGGAACACATCCGCACTTTCACGCAGATCAGCCGCGTAAACCTTGGATTCGGTGTGCCACCAGCCGATCACCGGCGTGACGAGGAAACTCGATACCGGAAGTTCCGTCTCGGTCAGCTGACCGAGCACCTCAATCCCGGAGGTCTGAACTCCGGTCTCCTCCCATGCTTCGCGTAAGGCCGCAGCAACCGCTGAACCGTCCTCCGGGTCCACACCGCCACCTGGGAAGGCGACCTGCCCGGCGTGTTTGCGTAATGTTGAAGCGCGTTCAACAAAGAGCAAGTCAAGGTCTTGGGCCTTGGAATTTTCCCCCACCGCCTCCGCGGTGGCTGATCCGAAGAGGATGAGTACCGCCGCTTTACGCACGCTGTTGGCATCCAGCTGTGCAAAGACCCAATCCTTGGAAAGTTTGGTCGTGGAGCCCTTGCTTTGCTCGTGGGTGGCGATCACCTTTGCCAACTCTGTGCGTGCACTCATGCGTCTAATCCATATCCTTCGGCGCGCAGTTCTCGACGGGTAGCTCCATCAAGCATTTTCTGCAGTAGTTCTTCTTTTCCGGGGGCCAATTCATATTTGAGTAGCTTTTGGGCCTTGGCCGGAATTTCTTCACCGATTCCTGCCGAGGGGCAAAGCTGTGCCAAGACGCAGGCACCACACGCCGGCTTGCGGGCGTGGCAAACTCTGCGGCCGTGAAAGACTACCCGGTGGCTGAGCATGGTCCAGTCACGCTTTTCAAATAATTCACCGACCTCATGCTCTACCTTGACTGGGTCGCTCTGTCCGGTCCAGCCAAATCGATTAGCGAGCCGGCCGAAGTGTGTGTCTACGGTAATACCGGGAACGCCGAACGCGTTGCCAAGCACCACGTTAGCGGTCTTGCGTCCCACCCCGGCGAGTTTCACCAGATCTTCGAGCTTGGCAGGAACTTCTCCGCCGTGTCGCTCGACCAGTGCCGCGGAAAGCCCCAGCAGCGATTCTGTTTTGGCGCGAAAAAAGCCCGTGGGTCGGATGAGCGCTTCGAGCTCTGAGCGGTCCGCCTGGCTCATTGCCAGCGCATCAGGGAAACGGCTAAAGAGTGCCGGGGTAATTGAGTTAACCCGTACGTCGGTAGTTTGCGCGGAAAGTACCGTAGCAACCAGCAGCTCGAAGGGATTCTCAAAATCCAATTCTGCGACTGCATACGGGTATGCCTCGGCTAAGAGTCGGTGCATCTTGCGTGCACGCCGTTTCAGACCTAATTCAGATTCAACTTTTACTTTTGTTGCCACCAGATGATCGTGCCATGAGCCGACGATTTTTTCATTGTTTACCTGCACTTCGTCGCACTCTATGACCGTTCAGCGCAGAAATTGCCCACTGCCACCTCTGTGGTGACACAAACCACAGGTGTTAGCTTGTTGGCGTGTAACTTTGGTCACAGAGTAAATTTTGTTTAACCGAAAGGAAGCGATCACCGGTGAGTGATTCCAAGACCCTGGACAATCTATCCCATGAAACCCGAGCTTTTGCCCCGAGCAAAGAGTTCAGTGACCAAGCCATCGGTCAGGCCAGCCAGTATGCGGCAGCCAAAGAAGACCGCCTAGGTTACTGGGCGCAGCAGGCACGTAGCGTACTGACCTGGGATACAGATTTTGCCGAAACCTTGGACTGGTCGGAGGCTCCGGTAGCCAAATGGTTTGTCGGCGGAAAACTCAACGCCGCCTACAACGCACTAGATCGTCACGTAGAAAACGGCCTCGGCGACCGCGTCGCCATTTACTTCGAGGGCGAACCAGGAGATACCCGCACCTACACCTACGCGCAGCTCACCGAAGAAGTGAAGAAGGCAGCTAACGCCTTCGAATCCTTAGGAGTAGTTAAGGGTGACCGTGTGGCGGTATACCTGCCAATGATCCCCGAAGCGGTCATCACCATGCTCGCCTGCGCACGTATCGGTGCCATCCATTCGGTAGTCTTCGGCGGTTTCTCTGCCGACGCGCTACGTAGCCGTATTGACGACGCGGATGCCAAGCTTGTGGTCACCGCCGACGGCACCTGGCGCCGCGGCAAGCCATCCGCGCTGAAGCCAGCGGTAGACGCTGCGCTAGAAAAGCCCGGCCACACGGTAGAAAACGTGGTGGTAGTTAAGCGCAATGGCGAACAGACCGCCTTCGGTCCGCTGGATAAGTGGTGGCATGAGGTAGTAGACGCTGCCAGCACCGAACATGAGGCCCCTGCTCACGATTCCGAACACCCGCTGTTTGTGCTTTACACCTCCGGTACTACCGGTACCCCAAAGGGCATTGTGCACACCACCGGTGGTTATTTGGTCCAGGGCGCGGTCACTCACCGCGATACCTTTGATCTGCATCCCGAGACCGACGTGTACTGGTGCACCGCCGATATTGGTTGGGTTACCGGCCACTCCTACGTCACTTACGCGCCATTGATCAATGGCGCCACCCAGGTGATCTACGAAGGAACTCCAGACACCCCGCATCAGGGACGCTGGTGGGAACTGATTGAAAAGTACAAGGTCTCGATTCTTTACACAGCACCCACCGCGATCCGCACCTTCATGAAGTGGGGCCGCGACATTCCAGACGGATATGACCTATCCTCCTTGCGCGTGCTTGGCTCAGTAGGCGAGCCAATCAACCCCGAAGCGTGGATGTGGTACCGCGATGTCATCGGCACCAACAACGGTAAAAACGGTGAACGCAAGGAAAACCCCACCCCCATCGTGGATACCTGGTGGCAGACCGAAACCGGCGCGCATATGATCACTCCACTGCCTGGCGTCACCGCGACCAAGCCGGGCTCGGCTCAGGTTGCCGTTCCAGGAATTAGCATCGACGTGGTAGATGAAGCCGGCCAGTCCGTTGCCGATGGCGAAGGCGGTTTCCTGGTCATCCGTGAGCCTTGGCCCGCCATGTTGCGTGGCATCTGGGGCGATATGGAACGCTATAAGTCCACCTACTGGTCCCGTTTTGATGACATGTACTTTGCTGGTGATGGTGCCAAGAAGGATGAGGACGGGGATATTTGGTTGCTCGGTCGCGTCGATGACGTGATGAACGTATCCGGTCACCGTCTATCCACCACCGAAATCGAATCCTCGCTAGTGGCCCACCCATATGTGGCTGAGGCCGCGGTGGTCGGTGCGAAGGACGAAACTACCGGCGAAGCCGTGGTGGCGTTCGTCATCTTGCAGACGGAACCTGCCGAGGGCGAAGACGTGGTGGCAATCCTGCGCAACCATGTGGGCAAGGATATTGGTCCCATCGCCAAACCACGTCACGTACTGGTGGTTCCGGAGCTGCCGAAGACTCGCTCGGGCAAGATTATGCGACGTCTACTCAAGGACGTGGCCGAAGGCCGCGAAGTGGGCGACTCCACCACGCTGTCCGATGCTGATGTGATGACACAGATTGCGCAGTCAATGAAGAAGTAGCACTGGCTGGTTTTCATGAGAAGCCGTCACCGCCCTAGTTCATTTTCCTGCAACTCTTTGAGGGGTTGTCGGAAAGTGCCGGGGATGGTGGCGGCTTCTTTGTGCTCGTTTCATCTGAACTCCCCCACTAAAACAAACTTGAGCTCTCAACATTACGACAGATGTTACGGGCAAGCACAGCTAAATTTCCGCCTATGAGCCCCGTAATACCGGATGCAACAGCGGTGATAGCCAGAGTGTGTAATAGATTTGAATAATGACCTACTCAGCGAAGCGCACCATCTTGTTACTGAACGGACCGAACCTGAACCTTTTGGGAACTCGCGAGCCCGAAATTTATGGGCACGATACGCTCGCGGATGTTGAGCGACTGGCCATGCAGGCGGCCGCCGAACAGCAGCTAGATTTGGAAGCGCTTCAGTCCAACCATGAAGGTGTGCTCATTGATGCAATTCATGAGGCGAGACTGAGCAAAGGCGGCATCATCATTAACCCTGGGGCTTTCACCCACACCTCGGTGGCCATAGCCGATGCGCTTAGCGGGGTGTCCCTACCGGTAGTTGAGGTACATATTTCCAACGTGCATCAGCGTGAGGCATTCCGCCATCACTCATACGTTTCTGCGGTAGCGTCTTCAATCATTATTGGCGCCGGTGTTAACGGCTACCGGCTCGCGGTGCAGCAGATGGCCCATCTTCTTAGCCGCTAATCGCTAATGCAGTCGCCAGTCTTGATTGAGTTAGTCCGTTGCCCTGCGGCTTTAAGGGCGATTTCCATCTCTTCAAGACTCAGCGCAAAGCCGATTTCATCGTTGCCACGAGATTTAGCAAAGACCATACCTACCGCTTCGCCAGATTCACTAACCAGTGGGCCACCGGAGTTGCCCTGGGCCACCTTTGCGGTCAGCTGATACACGGATAATGAGGACGGATCTTCACCATAAATATTGGCGATAGATACCGTAGCGCGTGAGGCAACTACCGCTCCACGCACCTGCAATGGCCCACCGGCCGGGAAACCAATAAATGCTGCCTGGTCGCCGCGCCCCAGATTTTGATTTGCGAGCTCTAATGGGGTGGTGTTCATCCCATCAACGCGAAGCACCGCGATATCGGCCTCCGGATCAAAATAAACAACCTTTCCGCGGTGAAGTTCATCACCACCAACTTCCACCGTGGCAGCGCTCAAACCGGCCACCACGTGGGCGTTGGTCATCACCAGTTGGTCAGCAATAACAAAGCCAGAACCGGTCAGGTTCACACCACATTGCACGGCGGTACCGGAGATCTTAGCTACCGATTGCACGGCCGCACGCTGCAAATCATTAGGTGCCCATTCTCCAGGCTCCACTGGCTCTACCGGTGGGGCGAATGGGTCCAGCAATGCGGGGATCGTTTCGGCCATTACCGCCGAGCGTGCTGAGGAGATTGCAGTGTTTACAAACTCCGGTGTCAGCCCGCGAATTGAGGCAATCATTTTTGACTTGTCGATCTCGGTGGATAAACGCGGAATACCCATACTTGACGTGGAGAATGCCAGTGCGCCGATGACCGTGGCGGTAATAAAAACCGAAAGCACACCGCCAGCTAAACCATCCGCGGCACGCAAGAAATCAAAGTTCATCCAACGTCTTATTCGGACCGCAAATACTCGGCCCAAGGCTTGACCCAAAACGAGCAGTACGGCCGCGGTGGCCACCATCAGGCCTACTCGCCACCAGGGGTTTGAAGCGAGGGTTGAGACCATCGGTATGGCGAAGAATGCTGCAACGCCGCCAGCGACGAGTCCGATCATGTCGCCGACCGTGTAGAGGAAGCCACGACGAATCCCGGCAATAAAAAAAGACAACAAAACTATACAGATGGCAAGGTCTAGCCAGCTGAATATTCCGAGCACCGAGACCCCGCTTCATTCACAAACTTTCTATTAACCCAAGGTACCCTTAGAAGCTGATGGATTTCTGCGAGGATATTCGCGAGTTTTAGTAGGGTGACCGTGATTCTCAACATTTCTTGGCCAAACCACGTGTGGAAACTGTCACATTGTTACCAAATACGGCACAATGAAGTTAGCGCTTACTACTGTTGACAGGAGATTTTATGGATATCGAGGTACTGCGTCGTGCGCCGCTTTTTGCGTCGCTGGGTGATGAAGTATTCGCCACGCTAACCGAAGAATTGACCGAGGTCGATCTGTCTCGCGGTGCATCAGTGTTCCGCGAAGGCGATCAGGGTGACCGTCTCTACTTCATCGTCTCGGGCAAGATCAAGCTTGGTCGCACTTCCGCCGACGGACGTGAAAACCTGATCGCCGTTCTCGGCCCAGGTGAACTGTTCGGCGAAATGGCGCTCTTCGATCCACACCCGCGCAACGCAACCGCAACCGCCGTGTCGGAAACCCGACTGGCAGGCCTAAGCCACGAAAACATGCGCAAGGCGATCTTGAACTCCCCGGAGGTCTCGATCCAGTTGCTACAGGCTTTGGCTGCGCGTCTACGTCGCACTAACGAGTCCCTAGCCGATCTGGTGTTCTCCGACGTTCCTGGCCGTGTGGCCAAGGCACTGTTGGATCTGGCTGACCGTTTCGGTCGCCCAGCAACCGATGGCATCCTGGTAGCTCACGAGCTCACCCAGGAAGAGCTGGCCCAGCTGGTCGGCGCCTCCCGCGAAACCGTGAACAAGGCTTTGGCCGAGTTCGTGCAGCGCGGATGGCTCCGTCTGGAAGCCCGCGCAGTCGTCATCTTGGACATCCAGCGTCTGCGTCAGCGTTCACGCTAAGCATCGCTGTAAGAACTATGGCCGGAAATC
>NZ_NRGT01000075.1:217777-252823 GCF_002332285.1 Glutamicibacter sp. BW77
GATTTCCGGCCATAGTTCTTTGTGCGCAAAGTTTTTAGTGTCCTGGTTCGGCCTGCCAAGGACGAGTTGATTCGTCCCCTAAGGTTCCAAGTACTTCAAGATAATAGGTGCCATCACGCACCAGCAGGTCCGGGTGTTGAACATCCAGGCTCCGTGCACGGGAAAGGTACGCGACCACTCCGTGAGCGTCCACCATGCGCTCGAGCATGAGCTCCACCGCGGGACTGGTAATTTGTGAAAGCCGCAGCCCTTGGGTATCGGGCTGCCCAATCAGGTCTCCGAGGCCGCTGGTAGCCCGCTGCTCGATGATCTGCTCCGTACTGCACCATTGCGCCCATTGGCCCTTAGCGCGCAATAGAGAGGGTTCCTGACGCAATGGAACCGTCGCCGCGAAGTACCAGGTGTCAAAACGGCGGAATGCGAAGTTAGGACTCACCCAGTGAGCCACCGGACGCAAGAGATCCGTACGCAGCCCTAAGCCACGTCTGCGCAAAAATTCTGCAAACTCTAAGTCCTGCCCGGCAATAGCCTCACGGGCGGACATCCATTCTTCCGGATCGGTCATTTCGATCACCGATTGCTCGTCGGTGCCGGCCAGCAAGATTCCGGTTTCTTCAAAGAGCTCTCTGATTGCGCAAACTAGATGTACGCGGACCAGCTGTTGATCCAGCACATCTAAACGTTTGGACCACCAGGTCAGGTTCGGACCAAACCACCTGTATTCGGCGCGGTCTCCAACCTCAACGCTTCCACCAGGAAACGCCACACTCCCCAAGGGTGATTCACCAGAGCGGTAACCCAAAAAGGTTTCCACGCCATGGGCGCCATCTTGCACCAGGCACACTGATGAAGCTCGGCGTGCGGCCCTAGGTGTGCGAGAGCCGTAGGTAAACCAATTTTCCGCCGCTGGAATTTGATGCGGCGGCAGCTCAACCAGGCGACGCGCCATGCCGGTGCGCGCGCCGGACGGGATCGCCCGGCCTGCGCGCACACCGGAATCGCGTTGTGGACTACTCAAATTCGGCGATGACCTCAACCTCAACCGGAGCGTCCAATGGCAAGACGGCCACGCCGACTGCCGAACGTGCATGCACTCCGGCTTCGCCAAGAACATTTCCGAAGAATTCGGATGCTCCGTTGATGACACCAGGCTGACCGGTAAACGTTGGATCAGACGACACGAAGCCAACGACCTTCACGATACGCGTAATGCGATCTAGGTCACCTATTTCCGCTTTGATCGCTGCCAGCGCATTCAGTGCGCAGGTCTGTGCCAAAGCCTTGGCTTCTTCGGCCGAGACTTCTGCCCCGACTTTGCCTCGAGCTGAGAGTTCACCGTTAATCAGCGGCAGCTGACCGGAGGTGTAAACGTAGTTGCCAGTGGTGACCGCTGGCAGGTACGCGGCGACCGGCTTGGCCACAGCTGGCAACGAAAGACCGAGCTCGGCCAGACGGGCCTCGACACGCGAGGAAGTAGCTTCTTGCATGGGGTTTTACTCCTTCTAAAAGTTAAGCTTTTGGACGCTTCATGTAGGCCACTGGATTGGTGCCATTTGGGCCTGGAACGATTGCTACCAGCTCCCAACCACCGTCACCCCACTGATCCAAAATCTGCTTGGTTGCGTGGATAACGAGCGGCAAAGTGGCGTATTCCCATTTAGTCATACTCGATAGGTTAGCGCGTCCTTGTAAACTAGTAGGTATGGCAGCCAAGAAGTCCCCCTTTTTTGACACAGCTACCACTCTGGGAAAGATCGTTGCGTTCTTCGGAATCAGTGCCCTTTGTGGTGTGCTGGCCGCGGGCATGATCGTCCCCGTGGCAGCAATCGCAAAAACCGGTTTGACCACCGGAAATAACATTGTAAGCGCGCTTCCGAGCACCTTCGAGAAGCTTCCAATTCCGCAGCCTTCGCGTGTCTTAGACACCGAGGGCAAGGAGATCGCGACGTTCTACGAACAGAACCGCGAACCGGTGAAGCTCAAGGATATTTCTCCGGAAATGCGTAAGGCAATCGTTTCCGTGGAAGATGAGCGTTTTTACGAGCACAACGGTATCGACCCCAAGGGCATCGCCCGTGCGGTAGTCGGTAACCTGACGAGCTCGTCACGTTCCGGTGCGTCAACGTTGACTCAGCAGTACGTCAACAACCTTTTGGTCAATAACCAGATTTTGACCGGTTCCAAGGACCGCACCGTTTCTGGTCAGAAAGAATACTCTGACAAAATTCGTGAGCTGAAGTATGCGGTAGCTATCGAAAAGGAAATGTCTAAGGACGAAATCCTTGAAGGCTACCTTAACTTGGTTCTCTTCTCCGGCCGTGAGTATGGCGTGCAGGCTGCCGCTCAGCGCTTCTTCTCTGTAGACGCCAAGGATTTGAACCTGCAGCAGTCGGCAATGCTTGCCGGCATGGTTCAGCTTCCAAACGTGTACAACCCAATCAATAACCCCGAGCGCTCCTTGGACCGTCGCAACAAGGTGCTGGGCAATATGTACCGCACCGGTGCGATCACCAAGAAGGAATACGACAAGGCCGTCAAGTCCAAGCTTGGGACGAAGCCTAGTTCGTCAGCCTCGGGCTGCATGGCTGCCGAGGACGACGGATATTTCTGTGACTACGTCACCAACTTGATCCTCAAGGACAAGAACTTTGGTAAGACCAAAGAGGATCGCCAGAACTTGCTCTTCCGCGGTGGCTTGACCATCAAGACCACACTGAATTCTGCCTTGAACAAACAGGCTGCCAAGGACGCTCGCCAAGCGATTGATCCTCACGCCAAGTCGAACAAGGACATCTACTCCTCGCTGGTTTCGGTTGAGCCGGGCACCGGCAACATCCTCACCATGGCGCAGAACACCGAGTACGCACCGGAATCCAAGGAATCCGGCAGCCGTACCTTCTACAACTTCGCTGTAGAACGTTCACTCGGCGGCGCGGGTGGCTTCCAGGGCGGTTCGACCATGAAGCCATACACCACACTTGCGTGGCTCCACGAGGGCCATCACATGTACGACAAGATCAATGCGAAACGCGAAACTTTCCTTCCTGGTAGCAAATGGAAGGCTTCCTGCTTGCCGGGTGGGACTGCCACAGTAGGTTCAAAGTGGACTCCTAAAAATGCCTCACCTGGTTTCTACCGCACTATGACCGTTGATACCGGCCTGTACTGGTCGATTAACTCGGCAACGGTCCAAGAAGCGCACAAGGTAGACCTTTGCACCATCGCTGACTACACCACCAAGCTTGGCTTGCTGGATCAGGATGCCGATGAAGGTAAGCCAGCTCCGATTTCACCGGCGAACCCTGCGTTCATCATTGGTTCTGCCAATATCACCCCCCTTGCGCAGGCAGCTGCTTTTGCTACCTTTGCAAACAAGGGTGAATACTGCGAGCCACGTGCCATCACGTCGGTAGAGGATAAAGACGGAACCAAGTACAAGGTTCCTAAGGAAGAGTGCTCGCAAGAGATTGATCCGCAGCACGTTGCTGACCTCAACGGAACGCTCAAGAAGATTGCGACCAACCGTGTTTCCAAGGGACAGGTTGCCGGGCCGATTGCCGGCAAGACCGGTACGAATGACTACGCCACATCGACCTGGTTCGTGGGCTACAGCACCGGCATTTCCACCGCTTCGTGGGTTGGACGACTAAAAGGTAAAGCCGCCACTAAACAAAACCAGATGCACGGCGCTCTGATCAACGACCAGCGTGCCCCAAAGATGGTCGACTCCTCGACCTTCGCCGCTCCGCTCTGGGTCGATTTCATGTCCAAGGCTGTTCAGCAGTATGACCGCAGCTCCTTCGGTTCCGTGTCAAAGGCTCCCAAACCAAAGCCGAAGCCGAAGGAAGAAGACAACTCGGACAATAAGTCGGATTCGAAGAAGGAAGACTCTAAAAAGGAAGATTCCAAGAAGTCGGACGACAACAAGTCTGATTCGAAGAAGTCTGAAAATAAGGGCAAAGAGAAGTCCAAACCGACTGCCCCCGCCAAGCCCGGAGATGGCTCGAACGACTAAATAACCTCAAAAGGCCGCGTTCAACTTTGGTTGAACGCGGCCTTTCGGTTTAGATTGGCATTACCACCAGACTCAGATGGGTCTGTTCCCCCGAAAGGACAATGACGCACCGGTCATGGTTGAAAAAACTAATTTCTCTTCGGCATTCGGTCGAGCCACCAGCACCACAGCGCTACTTGCCGGCGGTGCCGCCGCGGTTGGAAGCGCACTGCTTGGGTACGGGCTTTACGAGACACAGAAATTCGGGCTACGCCGCGAAACCGTCAAAGTCTTGCCGCGTGGTGCGGCAGATATGCGCGTTTTGCATCTCTCGGATATCCATATGATCCCCGGACAGGCTCTGAAACGCCGCTGGTTACATCAGCTGGCAGATGAGCGACCCGACTACGTGATCAATACCGGTGACAACCTCAGCCACCGGGAGGCAGTGCCTGCGTTAATCGACGCGTTGCAGCCACTGATGCAATTTCCTGGCGCCTTTGTTCCCGGATCAAATTGTTATTACGCACCGAAGCCGAAAAATCCTTTCAAATACCTCACACGCAATACCGGCCGACCTAACCCCTCGGACCGCGACATGCTTCCTTTTGAGCAGATGCACCAGGCGTTTGGAGCCGCCGGCTGGGTCAACATGACCAACCGCTCCTACTCCACAGCGCTCAATGGGCTCCGACTTGATCTCACCGGTATCGACGACCCTCATTTGGACCGAGACCAATTCGCTGGCTGGCCACAGGGCTCTTCCACCAGTTACCAGGCACCACATGTACGTATCGCATTAACACACGCCCCCTACCAACGAGTGCTGGATCAGTTCACCGAAGAAGGTGCCGACATCATCTTTGCCGGGCATACCCACGGCGGGCAGGTCTGCATCCCAGGTTATGGCGCGCTAGTGTCAAATTGTGACTTGCCCACCTGGCGAGCACGTGGTCTGACAAATTGGGAACATGCTGGACGCAGTGTTCCGCTCAACGTTTCAGCCGGCATTGGACACTCTCGTTTTGCCCCGATCCGTATAGCTTGCCCACCCGAGGCGATACTTCTGACGCTGACCGCCAAAGACTAACAGTCACCAACTTTTCAGACCCCGTGCTTTTACTAAGCACGGGGTCTGAAGTCGTTTCTGAGCCTGATACAAATAATCTATCGGATAGGGATTGTTTGATTGAATTTTCCCAACTACTGACTGTAGGCTGTAGTCCGGTCGATATTTTTTGGTGATGGTGGGGTAAAGCGCATGGCGCGAGAACAAAACGCGGAACCGGCAGAAGCGGTTTCATTAACTACCACTCTCAAACGGCTTGGACCTTTTGTCCGTCCGATTCTCCCCCGCCTCATTGGCGGTTTTTTCTGCGCTTTGGGTGCAGGCATTGTGGCCCTGGCAATCCCGCAGGTACTTGCATGGCTGGTCAATAACGTATTGGACGCCGATGGCACCAGTACCCAAATCTGGATCGCCATGGCTATTGTCGGTGGCCTAGGGTTCCTCGAAGCACTGTTCATCTTCCTCCGCCGGCAGTTTGTTCTTAACCCGGCAGCAGGACTCGAAGCACACATGAGGATCCGCTTCTACAAGCACCTGCAGCGACTTCCCGTGGCGTTCCACGAGCGTTGGGGCTCGGGGCAGCTCCTTTCCCGCTCCATGTCTGATCTGTCGCTGCTACGGCGTTGGCTCGCCTTTGGCGCGATGATGCTCGTGGTAGATACCGTAACCGTGATCACCGGTCTGGTACTGATGTTTTTCCACTCGTGGATTCTTGGCTTGCTCTATCTGCTCGGTGCCATCCCTATCTCTATCAAGGCCTACCACTTCAGAAACAACTATCGGGCAGCAAGCCGGCTAAGCCAAGACCAGGCTGGTGACCTCGCCACAGCGGTCGAAGAGTCAGTCCACGGCATCCGCGTCATCAAGGCTTTCGGCCGTGGACGCTACGTCTACGAAGGCTTCAGCGAACAGGCCAAGTCGCTACAGCAAACCGAGATCTCCAAGGCAAAAACCTTGGCTGGTTTCTTGATGACGGTAGTTGCAATCCCAGAAACGATTCTAGGAATCGGTCTACTCATCGGTATTCCAATGGTTGCCGGCGGCTCATTGAGTGTTGGTTCCTTGGTTGCGTACTTTGCGATCGCAGCAGTTATTGCCGGTCCGGTAGAGGGCATGGGAATGCTACTTGGCATGACGCTAAGCACCAAAACCGCCTTAGACAGGCACTTCGAAGTGATGGATGCCGACAACGATATTGTTTCGCCAAAGGAGCCTCGCACACCCCAGGAGCGAACCGGTGAAGTACAACTGAAGCACGTGCGTTTTGCCTATCCCGACGATTCGGGGCGAGGCCGTCCTGTGCTTGCGGATATCGACTTCACTATCCGCCCCGGAGAAACCATGGCTTTGGTAGGAATCACCGGCTCAGGTAAGTCCACCTTGCTCAATCTCGTGCCACGACTGCACGATGTGAGCGCAGGACAGGTCCTAGTCCACGGCCAAGACGTGCGTGAATGGGACCTAGAAAAACTTCGACAAGAGATCGCCGTAGCCTTTGAAGACACGACCCTCTTTTCAAATTCCATCCGCGAAAACGTGTTGCTCGGCGCTCCAGAGGGGCTAACCTCTGCGCAGCGCGAGGAACTTCTCACGCAGGCTTTGGATGTTGCCCAGGCGCAATTCGCGTACCAGTTACCCCAAGGGGTTGAGACCCTGATCGGTGAAGAAGGTCTCTCACTTTCTGGCGGACAACGTCAGCGTTTGGCCTTGGCCCGCGCCATTGCGGCGCAACCGCGTATCTTGGTTCTTGATGATCCGCTCTCTGCCTTAGATGTACGCACCGAGGAGGCAGTGACCACCAAGCTTCGTGAAGTTCTTCGCGGAACAACAACCTTGGTAGTCGCCCACCGGCCCTCCACCGTGATGCTTGCAGACCGGGTCGCGCTACTTCGTGATGGACGTATCGACGCAATCGGCAGCCACACACATCTGCTCAGCACCAATGAACATTACCGCTACGTGATTGCCAGCTTGGATGACGAAGCACCGATCAACGAGGAGATCTCACGATGAGCAAACCTATGGGTGTCTCTGACGAAGACAACATCAACCTCAGCGGTGTTCAACGTAAACAGGTTCGTAGCCGTTCCTTTAGGTTGCTGGCCAGGCTGGCTATGCCACAGAAGAAATTATTTATCCTCACCGTGGCGCTGGTCTTGGTTTCGAATGCGGCTCGAGTCGCCTTGCCGTTGCTCATTGCCTTGGCCATCGACTGGACGTTACCCCAGGTCCGTGAGGGCAACTGGAGTGCCCTGGGAATATCAGGTGGCGCTTATATTATTTGCGCGATTCTTGCTGGTGTCTTATTAGCTTGGTACATCAACTGTGCAGCCCGAATTTCTCAGGCCATGCTCCTAGATCTGCGCCAACAAGTCTTCCGCCACACGCAACGATTGAGCCTAGAATTCCATGAGAACTACACCTCCGGTCGCATCATCTCCCGGCAGACCTCGGACCTAGAGACCCTGCGCGAGTTATTGGACCAAGGCGTCTCGGAACTAGCCTCTTCCTGTGTGTTTGTGGTCTTCACGCTGATCACTATCTTTGCTTTGGACTGGCGCAGCGGATTGGTGTTGTGCATTGCCGCCGTCCCGGTCACGATCCTGTTCTTTTGGTATCAAAGCCGTTCCGAGGTCCTCTATCGCGAATCTCGCGTGGTCTCCGCGAAAGTCATCTCCACTTTTGTGGAAACCATGACAGGTATCCGTGCGGTGAAGGCTTTCCGTCGCGAAGCTGCCAACGATGAAAATTATGGCGATATCGCAGAAAAATACCGGGTCAACTCGGTACGTTCCTTTAATCTCTTTGGAATTCTGCAGCCTGGCCTAGTGCTCATTGGTAACCTCACCGTGGCGGCACTGCTCGCCTATGGTGGTTTTCGAATCTTGGATGGCACGCTGGCGGTCGGTGTGATGGTTGCGCTGTTGCTAGCGGCTAAACGCGTCTTCCAACCCGTGGAGCAGATCGCGATGTTCTATTCGTCCTTGCAATCGGCCACCGCAGCGCTTGAAAAAGTGTCCGGACTTTTGGAGGAAGAGCCAAGCGTCAAGGAGCCGCTCAAGCCGCGGAGCATCGACCAGGTTAAGGGCGAGATAGTTTTTCGTGACGCGGTCTTTGGTTACGGGCAGGGTCCTATCATTATGGATCGCTTTGACCTCAAGCTTGAGGCAGGGCAAACCGTTGCGGTGGTCGGACAAACCGGTGCCGGCAAATCAACCCTGGCCAAACTCATCTCACGTTTTTATGATTTGCGCTCTGGAAGTCTCGAAATAGATTCGGTGCCAATTCAAGAAATCTCAAATAATGAATTACGCGAGCACGTAGTGATGGTGACTCAGGAAGCCTTCCTGTTCTCTGGTTCGGTGGCCGAGAATATTGCGCTGGGAAATCCGACGGCAACGCTGGCAGAAATCCAGGACGCTGCCAAGGCGGTTGGTGCCCACGAATTTATCTTGGAACTACCCGAAGGCTACGATACCGATCTGAATAAGCGCGGTGGCCGAGTCTCTGCCGGTCAACGACAGCTCATTTCCTTCGCTCGCGCCTTCCTGGCGGATCCTGCTGTCCTGATCCTCGATGAGGCGACCAGCTCGCTGGATATCCCTTCCGAGCGCGCCGTACAACGTGGTCTGCAGCAGCTGCTGGGTAATCGTACGGCACTGATTATTGCGCACCGCTTGTCCACAGTGCAGATTGCGGACCGGGTGCTTGTGGTCCACGATGGCAAGATTATCGAAGATGGGACTCCCGAGCAGCTCATCGCTGATCAGGGTCGCTTCGCTTCCCTGCATAAGGCATGGAAGGATTCGCTAGTTTAGCTGGCCTGTTGAAGATGACTAACGAACTCAGTGACTTCGTTCAGGCCCCGAATCAAGGCTTGCATCCGGAAGTTTATGAAATTGAAAACAATGCAATGGATCGAAGCGGAGCCCTCTTTGCGCGGCTTGAAGATCTCGCGCCTTGGGATGGCAAAGATTTGTTGGACTTAGGGTGCGGCACCGGTTATTGGTTGCCGAAGTACCTCAGCGATTCGGGAACCGTCATCGGAGTAGAGCCAGATGCTAATTTACTTCAAGCGGCACGTGCACGTAGTGCCCATATCCAGGTGCATCAAGGTTCCGCCGAGCATCTTCCGTGTGCCGATGAAAGCCTAGACGTGATTCATGCTCGCTTTGCGTATTTTTTCCCGTCCCCTAAGAACGATTGTTCGGCGGGAGTTGCTGAAGCGTTGCGAGTCCTACGTCCAGGTGGTTCCTTGCTGGTGATCGATAACGATCAGCAACACGGTGAGTTCGCATCGCTGCTGCAAAGTAGCCCCTGGGCGGCGGCACAAGGCGAGTCAAACTTCACCAACGCATGGTGGGAAGACCACGGTGCCACCCGGCATGAGGTGATGAGCAGCTGGAAGTTTGATTCTGTCCAGGATCTTGCCAGCGTCCTGCACATCGAATTCCCTACGCAGCTGGCAAACGAATGGATTGCCAGGCACCCTCACGCCACGCAGTTGAGCTACGGCTACGTGATCTACCAAATACGCAAGGAAGCTACAGACGCACAGTAAACGGGCGTAAAAATAGGCCGGAGCGAAGATCCTTCTTCACCCCGGCCTATTTTTGGATCGATTAGGCTGAGAACTTCAGTCCGGTCAATCGCTCATATGCTTCGATATACCGGGCACGAGTCTTCTCGATAATTTCTGCTGGCAATGCCGGAGGCTGCTGCCCGGAATTCTTGTCCCACCCGGATTCTGCTGAGCTCAACCAGTCACGGACGAACTGCTTGTCAAAGCTATCCTGTGCCTTACCAGGTTCATAAGACTGCGCATCCCAGAAACGCGAGGAGTCCGGGGTGAGCACCTCATCGCCCAAGGTAATGTCCCCGGTAGCAGGGTCCAACCCAAACTCGACTTTCGTATCGGCCAGGATGATGCCGCGTTCACGCGCAATCTTCTCGGCACGCTCGTAAAGTGCGACGGTCTTTTCCCGTAGCGCTTCGGAGACGTCTAGACCAACGCGCTCCACGGTCTGCTCAAAGGAAATGTTTTCGTCGTGTTCCCCTACTTCAGCCTTAGCCGAAGGGGTGAACAACGCTGGTTGCAACCGTGAACCATCAACCAGACCTGCTGGCAACGGCAATGCACACACCGTGGAAGAGACCTTGTACTCGACCAAGCCAGAGCCGGTCAGGTATCCACGAGCAATGCACTCGATGGGGTACATCTCAAGCTTTTTGCACACCATCGCACGTCCGGCAACTGCCTCTGGCACCTCGGTGGAGATCACGTGATTGGCAAAATCGCTTAGCTGATTGAACCACCACACACTGAGCTGGGTCAGCACCTTGCCCTTATCGGGGATCTCGCTGGTCAGTACAAAATCATAAGCACTGATTCGGTCCGAGGCGACAACGAGCACCCGGTCCGAGTCTGCAAAACTGACACCTGCCGGTACGTAAAGATCTCGGACCTTACCGGAGTAGAAATGGTCCCAACCTTCTAAGGAAAGTGTTTCTGTCTGCAATCCTGCCATTACTTACTTTCCTCATTCGTTAGGATTTCTCCACGTTCGGCCTTCAATGCGATGTCGCTGCGCGACTGCGCTCCAGGCCAACTGATCTTCGCAACACCGGCATAGGCGCTAGCCCGGGCACTGGACAGATCATCGCCTAGGGCAACGACGGCCAACACACGTCCGCCAGACACGATGATGTTACCGTCGGCATCGGCGCTGGTGCCAGCATGCATGACATGGACGTTAGGAACCGCGTTGGCCTGTTCAAGCCCTTGAATTATTTCGCCTTTCACCGGGGCGTCAGGATAGTTCTCGGCGGCAATGACTACGTCAACTGCGGTCTTCGAGGACCAACGCAGCTGTTCGGCGTCATCCAAGGTTCCGTTCGCCGCAGCCAGCAGGATGCCGCCCAATGGAGTCTTCAGACGAGCCAGGACCGCTTGAGTCTCAGGGTCACCGAAGCGGGCGTTAAACTCAATGACGCGGATGCCACGCTTGGTAATGGCAAGGCCGCAGTACAGCACACCGGTGAACGGGGTGCCACGCTTTTCCATTTCGCGCAAAGTTGGGTAGGCGACGCGGTCCATGACCTCGTCGACGAAGGTTTCGGGCAACCATTCAAGCGGTGAGTAGGCGCCCATACCACCGGTATTAGGTCCCTGATCATTGTCGAAGATTCGTTTGAAGTCTTGCGCCGGTGCCAGAGGCACCGCGTGCTTACCGTCGCAGATGACGAAGAGCGAAACTTCTGGACCGTCCAAGAATTCTTCGATGACCACGGTACCGCCAGCAGCAAAGCAGACTTCGGCGTGGGCTAGGGCTTCGGCGCGGTCATTGGTGACAACCACGCCCTTGCCGGCTGCCAAGCCGTCGTCTTTAACCACGTAGGGTGCGCCAAAGTCGTCAAGCGCCGAGGCTGCTTCTGCCGAGTTGGTGGCCACATGCGCCATCGCGGTGGGCACCTGCGCGGCGGCCATCACGTCCTTGGCAAATGCTTTGGAAGCCTCCAGCTGGGCTGCGGCCTTGGTTGGTCCGAAAACGGGGATGCCGGCTTCGATTAACGCGTCGGCTACACCGGCGGCCAAGGGCGCTTCGGGACCAACGATCACTAGCTCGCTTGCCAGTTCCTTAGCCAGCGCCAGCACCGCTTGTGGGTCTTGCGCATCGATGTTGTGGGTGGTGACGTCCTGTGCGATACCGGCGTTACCGGGAGCGCAATGAACCTCATTGACGTAGGGGTCTGCACTCAGTGCACGGACAATTGCATGCTCACGGCCGCCTGGGCCAATAACCAGTACCTTCACCCCGCCGAGTTTACCGGAGATTAGTGCCAGGTTATTGGTCTGTGACCGGTCAATGAACACTTCTTACGAGTCACTATTTCTCTTCGGGTTTCTAGGGTTTCCTGATATTCGAGGTGCTCAATGCACCGCTTAGACTGAGTCGTATGGCTTCGGCGATAGACATCACACACTGCACAGAGCTGCTTCGGGTTACCCGAAATTCGGTCGTTGAATCCAGACATTATGGAGCCGCGGTGGTGCTGGACGCTTCGGGAGAAATACTCGAAGCCCTCGGCGATCCGCAGGCCCTGATCTTTCCGCGTTCCGCGCTGAAACCTTTTCAAGCTATCGGTTCTCTGCGTGCCGGGGCGGTTCTGAGCTCCGCCCAACTAGCTTTGGCTTGCGCCAGCCACTTGGGTACCGCCAGACATCAGCAGTTGGCGCACAGTGTGCTCGCCTCGGTGAACTTGGACGAAGATCATTTGCAGTGTCCGGCTTCATGGCCAGGCGATTCCGCCGCCAGAACCGAAATGATCATCGGTGGGCACAGTCAAAACAAGTTGGCATTCAACTGTTCGGGCAAACACGCGGCATTTCTTGCCGCCGCGGTATCGCGCGGAGAACCGGTAGAAACGTATCTGAATCCAGAGCATCCGGTACAGCAGTGCGCGTTAGAAGCAATTGAAGAATTCTGCGGACCGGTAACTTTTGTGGGGGTGGATGGGTGCGGTGCTCCGGCACCGCAGATATCCTTGCATTCCTTAGCCAAGGGGTTCAAAAATCTCAGTACCGGCAGCGATCAGCATGTTCGTGCCGTCGCACACGCGATGCGCGAACATCCTTGGGCGGTACGCGGTCCCGGCAGCCCGAACACCATCGTTAACGAATCCACGGGGATTATTGCCAAGTTGGGTGCCGAAGGCGTGCTGGGTATGTCTGCAGAAGTATCTAATCCGTTTGCACCGACAACCCAGACGAGAAACGACAACATGTCCTCGGTTTGTCTGGTGCAGCAATCTATTTTCTGGCCGTGACATTTGGTCTCACGACGGCCCTTGGGCTTTTCCGGTGAAAGCTACCAAGCAAAAGGAATCCCAACTCAACGTATGTCGACTTTAGCCATGGAGAATCTTTCATTCTCCTACCCTCGTAGCGCCGTTTTGCTACAAAACCTCAATGTAGTTTTTGGTCCGGGGCGCACGGCGCTTCTTGGCCCAAACGGGGCTGGAAAATCCACACTCATTGCCTTGCTCGCAACGGTGCTCAGTCATAAGTCCGGATACATCGCCTTAAACGATTCTGACAGTTCGGTACCTGCTACTAATTTACGCAAGTATCGGCAGCAAATTTCCTGGCTTCCTCAAGATTTTGTTCCTGTCGGCGGACTGACGGTACAGGACCACGTCACCTACAGCGCATGGCTGAATGGAGCATCCCGGCGCGAAGCCAAACGCCGCGCCCCGGCCGCGATCAGCCAGGTAGGACTTACCGAGATGGCACAGAGCAAGGCCACGGCACTTTCTGGCGGTCAACAACGGCGTCTCGGACTAGCGGGAGCTTTAGCCCATGATGCAAAAGTGATTCTGCTTGACGAGCCCACAGCGGGCCTAGACCCGAATCAACGCGATAGATTCCAGACCATCTTGCAAGGAATCGATCCGGAAAAGATCGTGTTGGTCTCGACGCACCAAACTGAAGACATCGATGGTACTTTCGATCGAATATGCGTCCTAGACAAAGGACAGCAAAAATTCCACGGCTCGGTATTCGAATTCATGGCGTTTGGAGAATCAGAAACAGACCCTCGCGATAAAATCCGGTCAGCTTATGGACGACTTGTCGACAGGGAAAACTAATGTATCCGTTGGCGAAACGCCCCTCAGTCTGGCTATTACCACTGTTCTTAGTAGTGGCCCTGGTTTATCTATTTAGTTACACCGAGATGGAATTGGTGCGGGGTAGTTCTCAAGCCGCGTTGGCTGCTGCATCCACGACGTTACTTTTTTCCTGTTTACTTTCTTCGTTGAGCGCAGCCGTTGAATCCAGCAGGGAGAACCTAAGTCGCGGTGTGCTCGATGCCGTGTCTCGGAGTTACTTCGAGCGCGTGTTCTTCCGTCTGTGGCCTAGCGTGACCGCTGGAGTCATTGTCCAGTTCACAAGTGTCATCATTCTTTTGCTGAATTCCAAAGTCATCCCGCAACTGAGTGACGGGTTGATCTTATTTGGTTATGTACAGGCCATTACCGCTCACGCCGCGTTCGGCAATCTTCTAGGCCAATGGTTCCACGGTCGTTTTGCGATTCCCTTGGCTTTGGTGGGTAGCTACCTATTTCTTGCATTCACCGGAACCAGCAGTTTCTTCCCTCTGCATTACCTGTCAGGAATGACTCTTAATGGTTGCTGCATGGCAGCACAGAATATTGATTTCCATGCAATATGGGCACTAGTCGTGTTCTCAGCACTGTCTACGACAGGTTTTATTATTCTCGCGGGCACTAATCGTCCGTTGGAGAGGAAACGCATCTCCGCGTCGTTGCCTTCAGTGCACATAGCCACCGGAACATTATTAATTCTGGCATCCGTCGCTACGGGCTTATGGCTGGGAAAAGATCTAGAAGGTATTCCGGCGGTGGCTATGAGTGACGAACAATTCGAATGCTCGAACACTAGACCGCAAGTTTGTTTGAACCAGGTACAGCTCTCAGGAGGGGACCGGCGGATGCTGGTTGCCCAGAGCATCACTTCTCTGACTAAAGTCGGTTTCCCAGAACCGCAACGCGTCACTGCTTCAATGGATACCGATCTAACGGTAGAAGAAGACGGAGTTCTACTGACTGCTTTTGAACCAAGCTATACCGATGAGCAAGTGGTCTACGCGGCGGCCAGTTCATATGCGTCTCAGCTGGCAAATCAATTATGCGATAGTGATGATTTCGACCAGCAATACGCCATGATCCAACTACTGCAAGAATGGAGCACGGGGTACGCCCAGGAGCAAGTTCTTGGAATCCCCTCGGGTGGGTTAGAACAACCCCTCGCGTCATTGAACAGGGACGAACAACAGATCTGGGCCTTGAGAGCGTATGACAGCCTGACTCGATGCGAAGTTCCAGCAAAGCCTGGGAAAGATTCATGACTTTTGTGTTCCGTACGCATCGGGGGCTGACGTGCTTATTCGCGACTGTGATTTGTGGCGTGGGAGCCGGATTTTACGGGCAGAAGCTAATTTCCATTCCCTTTCTAGGCTCGCTGACGATGCCCACGCAGATGCCGGCTCCGGTGATACCGGCGCTATTGCTCTGTGTCATCCTCGGAGCTTGCGTGACTGGAGCCGAGCGACCTTGGATGCACTCATCGGTACGGAACATCTGGGCCCATTCGGCTATTTTCGTCCTTGTTCTGGCTTTGCTATCAACACTGCTGTGCGCTGGCGTCGGGGCTCTCACCCACCAGGGAATGGTTATGCCAGGCGCGTTGTATGGACGCGATTTGGCGGGGCTTTTAGCGCTTTGGGTACTAGGCAGATTCTTTGGTTTATTTGCAGCAGCGACCGTGTTGCCAGTCGGCTATGTAGTATTCGCATCGGCTTTTGCCCGGAATAAAGAAGCCTCGTTCTACCCTTGGGCATGGATCATGGAATCGCATCCCCAATCTTGGACGGGGCTAAGCCTCATCGCTACCGGTGTTGTCGCCACTCTAATATTGGCCGTACGCCGCCGTCCTCTTTACATTGGATGACCGGAAAACCCATCGCTACTCTTGTGAGTTGCTTACTTTGCTAGGTTCGCAATGAAATAATCAGACGATCTTCACTCCTATCCAAGTAAGAGCAGCGGGAAATATGACATTTTCACGTCATCGAAGGAAGCAGATCTAAGGCTATGGCGATCAAAAGAAGAATCGATGAACCCATGGGGCGCACAGCGCTGCGCGAGTGGGCGCAAAACGCTGAAACTCAGGGGAAAACAGGGCGTTCCACCCTCGCTACCGCGGTGCGTTTCACCTTGGAAGAACTCGCTTCTCGGGCCGAGGGGAACTCTGTTGAGGTGCGCATCCCACCCTTTGGTGTGACCCAATGCATTGAAGGGCCTCGACATACCCGCGGGACCCCTCCGAATGTGGTCGAAATGCCTGCTGAATTATGGCTATCGCTAGTCACCGGGAGAACCGATTGGGCTACGGCCGTGCAATCGGGGCAATTGCATGCCTCCGGACTAAGGGCAGACTTGTCGGCACATCTGCCACTAATTGAGTACCCTTAAAGTATGGAGCAACACCCCGCCACCCCGTCATCCGCTGATCAGCCAATTACCGTGCTGGTTCATGCGGCACCACGTTTCTGGCCATTTGTACTGACCGGCGCCGTTCTCGGTGCGCTGATCGGTGCCATCATTGGCTTCCTTGGTGAACCTTCAATGGATTACACCGTAGGTTCGGCTATCGGATTCTTCGCCATGTTTTGTGCAGGACTTGGCATTGGGCTGGGCGCACTTGCCTTTGTAATTATCGACCGCGTAACTTCGCGCAAAACCACCCAAAAACTGGCGGTGCCCCTGGCCGGGGATACCACCAGCGAGCAACAAGGCTAGGCGCCCTCCCCTTCCCAGGAAGGCATGTGGCGGCCGCGCACCTGGTCGTCGCTCACCACATAAGCGGTCGAAGACGACCAATAGATACATGAGAGAATATTGACATGGCGCGTGGCGATGGACTACTTAATCATGACTTGCTTCCCAGCGAAAAAGGTCCGCAGGATGAATGCGGAGTTTTTGGTGTTTGGGCACCTGGCGAAGACGTTGCAAAACTAACTTATTACGGGCTCTACGCTCTGCAGCACCGTGGACAAGAGTCCGCCGGTATTGCCACCAGCGATGGCTCGCGAATCAACGTGTACAAAGACATGGGCTTGGTTTCCCAGGTTTTTGATGAAAACACCTTAAATTCGATGACCGGCCACCTAGCAGTTGGCCACTGCCGGTACTCCACCACCGGGGCAAGCCACTGGGCCAACGCGCAGCCAACCTTGGGCCCTACCCAGACCGGCACCGTCGCTTTGGCGCATAACGGTAACTTAACCAACTCGGCGCAGCTAGCCGAAATGGTGGAGGCTAAGCAGCTGGCCGACGGGGGCAAGGTCCGTGGCGAAATCGCTCAGGGCAACACCACCGACACCGCGCTGGTCACCGCGTTGCTTGCTGGCTCCGAAGGCCAGTCCTTAGAAGAAACCGCGTTGGAGTTGCTGCCGAAGATTGAAGGCGCATTCTGCTTTGTCTTCATGGATGAAAACACCATGTATGCAGCGCGTGACCCACACGGGGTACGCCCGCTGGTTCTAGGCCGTTTGGACCGTGGCTGGGTTGTTGCTTCCGAGCAGCCCGGTCTTGCTACCGTCGGCGCCTCATTCATTCGTGAAATTGAGCCTGGCGAACTGATCGCTATCGATGAAAGTGGCGTGCGTTCTACTCGCTTCGCCGAAGCCACCCCGAAGGGTTGCGTCTTCGAGTACGTGTACCTAGCCCGCCCGGATGCTTCCATTGCTGGCCGCTCAGTGTATGAAGCTCGCGTAGAAATGGGCCGTCAGCTGGCCCGTGAGAACAGTGCGGATGCAGATATTGTCATCCCGGTCCCGGAATCCGGCACACCTGCCGCCATTGGTTATGCCGAGGAATCAGGGATTCCTTTCACCCACGGTTTCGTCAAGAACGCCTATGTGGGCCGCACCTTCATCCAGCCCTCGCAGACCTTGCGTCAGCTGGGTATCAAGTTGAAACTTAATGCTTTGGAAACCGTGCTGCGCGGCAAACGCGTGGTTGTGGTGGACGATTCGATTGTGCGCGGTAATACCCAACGCGCCGTGGTGCGGATGTTGCGCGAAGCTGGTGCCGCCGAGGTCCATGTAAAGATCTCTTCACCACCGGTGAAGTGGCCTTGCTTCTACGGCATCGATTTCGCCACCCGTGCGGAACTGATTGCCAATGGTGCTGCCGTGGATGAAATCGGTAAGTCAATCGGCGCCGATTCCTTGGCTTACATTTCCGAGGAAGGCATGATCGGTGCGACCTTGCAGCCTCGCGAGAAGCTGTGCACCGCGTGCTTCACCGGCGACTACCCGATTGCGCTGCCAGGTGATGAGCGCCGCGGGAAAAACCTGCTGGAGAAGAGCAACCAGGGCGGCTGCGAGCCGGGCCCGGATGCCGAACTCGAATCTTCCCTGTAACTAGCCACCTCACTACTACCTCGTTGCAAGCGGCACCGTTACCTCGGTGTTCACGACAGAAAAGGACCCATCTGCCATGAGCGGCACGCAAGAGCAGCCCACCTCCATCACCTACGCCGGAGCCGGTGTCGACGTCGAGGCCGGTGACCGCGCCGTTGAACTGATGAAGGGCGCCATCAAGGCCACGCACACTTCCGGAGTAGTCGGCGGGGTCGGCGGTTTCGCTGGCCTATTCGATGTTTCTTTCCTGACCGGATACAAGAAGCCTTACCTAGCAACTTCCACCGATGGCGTGGGCACCAAGGTGGCTATCGCCCAGAAGCTGGATATCCACGACACCATCGGCCAGGACCTGGTCGGCATGGTGGTAGATGACATCGTAGTGGTTGGCGCGAAGCCGCTGTTCATGACCGATTACATCGCTACCGGCAAGGTAGTTCCGGAGCGTATCGCCGACATCGTGCGAGGTATCGCCGAGGGTTGCAAGCTCGCAGGCACCGCATTAGTAGGCGGCGAAACCGCTGAGCACCCAGGCTTGCTGGCCGAAGACGAATACGACGTGGCAGGTGCCGCCACCGGTGTTATCGAGGCAGATCAGCTGCTCGGCCCAGAACGTGTGCTGGCCGGCGACGTTGTCATCGGTATGGCTTCCTCGGGCATCCACTCCAACGGTTACTCGCTGGTGCGCCGCGTGATCGCACATGCTAAGTGGGAACTAGAGCGTGAGGTCGCCGAGTTCGGCCGCACCTTGGGCGAGGAACTGTTGGTTCCGACCCGCATTTACACCACTGCCTGCTTGGACTTGATTGATGAATTGAATACCGGAGAAGACTTCGGCGTTCACGGCTTCAGCCACGTTACCGGTGGCGGTCTGGCGGCTAACTTGGCTCGCGTACTCCCCCAAGGGCTGATGGCTCGCGTGGATCGCTCCACCTGGTCGCTTCCAGCGGTCTTCTCCACGATTGCTTCCCTCGGCAACGTTCCGTTGCCTGACCTTGAGCGCACCCTGAACCTGGGCGTGGGCATGGTGGCAGTAGTGGACCAGAGTGTTGCTGACCGCGCGGTAGCGCTGTTGAACAAGGCTGGCATGGGTGCATGGATCATGGGCTCGGTAGAGAAGCTTGACCCAGCGGCTAGCTCGGCAGGTCTGGACTATGTACAGGGTGCCAAGGGTGTTGACGGTGGCGGCGTGCTGCTGACCGGTAACTACGCCAAGTAACTGCTAGTTTAACGATTTGATGCGTCGCCCCCTTTCCGGGTGTGACGCATCAAATCGTTAAAGTGACCCGGCTAGTGAAGCTGGGACAGTGCCTGATCCAGCGGAACCCGCCAACGCCAGGTGGCCTTCTGCTCGCCACGCACGTGCCCGTTAGTTACCAAGGAAACAGGCAAACCTCTCTTAACAAAGTTCAAAAGGATTTTGTACCCGCTCATCACCGCCAGCGAGGATCCAAGCACCAGCAACGAGTCGGAGCTTTCTTCAAGCCTGGCAATTTGCTCCTTGCGTTCGGCTGGCACGCTTTCCCCGAAGTAGACAACGTCCGGCTTCAAAGCCAGCGAACCACAATACAGACAGTTTCCCATCACAAAGCGGTCCACCAGGTACTGAGGCAGTTCTACGTCACCGTCCGGGTTGATGGCGCTAGGATCGACGTCTACGGCTTCCAGGTAGCCAACGTTGAGCTCTTGGAGCCGGTCATCAAAATGCTGCCGGTCTTCGGATTTCCCACAATCTAGGCAACGCACTATCGAGAGGTCCCCGTGCACCGGGATCACCGTCTTGGAACCAGCTTGCTGGTGCAAGCCATCAACATTCTGGGTGATGATGCCGCTGATTCGACCTTCTTCTTCCCAACGCACTAGTCGGTGGTGGATGGCGTTAGGCTCGGCCCGAAACATGTGCCGCCAGCCAACAAATCCGCGGGCCCAATAGCGTTGACGCGCTTCGGGTCGATACTTGAATTCTTGATAGGTCATCGGACGGTGACGCTGTAAGGAACCGTTCGGGCCGCGGTAGTCAGGAATACCCGAATCTGTGGAGACTCCGGCTCCGGTCATCACCAGGACGTTGCCACGGTCCAGCTGAGCTTGAACTCCGGCCCGAGCTTCTGCGTTGGGATGCGGCTGCGCTTGTTGCTCAACGATGCGTTGCATCGAACGAATGGCAGATTGATGGGCCATCTGAATCGATAGCTCTTCGGGTGTACTCACTAGTGTGCGCCCTTTCGCGGGTTCCGAACACGACAAATGCCGCAGCGACCTAAAGCTAATTTAGCTTAGTCGTTGCGGCTTGTCGTAAATATGTACTGTAGAGCTGCACCACTTCAAATGAAGGCTGGCACCCGAGCCAAAGACTCTCGGTTAACTGGCCGATGTTTAGTCGGCGTCGTCGTCTCCCGAGTACTTTTTAGTCTGCTCGTCGTATTTCGAATATTCGTCGTCATACGAAGAATCAACAGGCACCGGTTTTGGGGTCTGATGTTCGGACCTGATACCCAGCTCTCGCTCGAGTGCTGTCAGGTCAGTCGAGGGCGAGTAGTACTTGATGTCTCGCGCTTGACGCTGTGCTTTAGCCTTTTGACGGCCGCGCCCCATGGCGTGACCCCCTCTTTTCAGTAGAGTCGGAAGGTGGTCCACCTAATAGGTGGAGGCCCCCGAATATGTGATCAGTTCTTTCGTAATTAAAGGTTAACACGATTCCACGGCGAGCGCTGAACGCAACACGTGCCAGACCCGTTAGACTGTCGATTAGTCCAACGACTATTTAGTGAGCTTGCTCCCAAAATATCCTCGGCAATCCTTGAAGGAGCACTACAGGTGGTGGAAAAAGATCTACCCGAGCCGCAGGCGGCTTTACCGCCCCTACAGCCGGAATCGGAGAAGCCCAAACGGCAAATCGGCCAGTGGGTTTTGCTCGTCATTGCTGTTTTAGCTTTGAGCGCCGCGGTAGTTTTCGTTGTACTTCGCTTTATTACACCAACTACGCCAGAGGCGAACACCGTAGAGCGAAATGAAAGCCCCGGATTGGACGGAGTGATCGCCGCCTCGATCCCCCCGGAGCAGTTAGTCCTCGGCGACTGCCTGCGCGGCTTTGATTCTCCGCTATCCCCCCAGACGGTTGTTACCTGCGATTCCTCGCATAACGCTCAGCTCATCGGAACCTTCGAGTTGACCGGCGACAAATATCCCGGATCAAATGAGCTGCTCACCGAGTCCGAATCGCTGTGCAAATCAGTTTCACTCGACCCTAGTGCTGGACTGGATTCCACCTGGACGTACCACTTCTCACGCCCCTCGGAAAGTACCTGGTCCCAAGGTGACCGTCAGGTCTCTTGCTTCCTGGGACTGACCGAGGGAAATGTTCGCAACTCGCTACTTCCCGATAACGAAGAAAGCTAAGTTACGTCATTGACTTACGCTGATGGCCGGTGGATTTCCACCGGCCATCAGTGCGTCGACGCAACCTTTAGCTACTCGCTTTCGCTGGTTCCGCGGGTGACGACGAGCTTGTCTCCCTCCGGGTCAAGGCCCACCTGCACCCGATCCCCGTCCTGAATATTTCCTCCCAGGAGCTGACGAGCCAATCGGTCACCGATTTCGCGTTGCACCAATCGGCGAAGCGGCCGAGCACCGTAAGCCGGGTCGTAGCCGGTCATGGCCAGCCACTCGCTGGCGGCTTCGGAAACGTCCAAACTTAGTCGACGCTCGGAAAGCCGTGCAGCCAGCAGGTCAATTTGCAGTTTCACAATGTTGCCCAGCTCGTTGATGCTCAACGGATCAAACATGATGATCTCGTCCAGACGGTTCAAGAACTCTGGTTTGAAGGAAGCATTGACCACGTTCATCACGGCTGCCTTCTTGTCCTTGTCTTCCAGGTTTGGGTCCACCAGGAACTGGGAACCCATATTGGAGGTCAGGATCAAGATCGTGTTTCTGAAGTCAACGGTACGTCCCTGCCCATCGGTCAAGCGTCCATCATCAAGCACCTGCAAGAGGATGTCGAAAACTTCAGGGTGGGCTTTTTCCACTTCGTCCAGCAAGATCACCGAGTACGGACGGCGCCTTACCGCTTCGGTCAGCTGTCCACCCTCTTCATAACCGACATAGCCCGGAGGCGCTCCGACTAGTCGCGAAACCGAATGCTTCTCGGCGTACTCGGACATGTCGATACGCACCATCGCGCGAGGATCATCAAAGAGGAAGTCGGCTAGCGACTTGGCCAGCTCCGTCTTACCCACACCGGTAGGTCCAAGGAAGAGGAACGAGCCGGTAGGCCGGTCCGGATCCGAAATTCCCGCACGGGTTCGGCGCACCGCATCGGAGACCGCGGTTACCGCCTGTTGCTGACCCACCAGACGCTGGCCGATGATTGATTCCATCTCCAGCAGCTTCTGGCTTTCGCCTTGCAGCATCCGTCCGGCGGGGATACCGGTCCACGCCGAGATAACTTCGGCAATGTCATCAGCGGTCACCTCTTCAGCCACCATGGTGTGCTCGTGGCTCTTGCCTGCCTCGGCCTCGGCTGCCGCTTCAAGTTCCCCTTGCAACGTGGGGATCTCTCCGTAAAGCAGTCGTGAGGCATTTTCCAGGTCACCTTCGCGTTGGAATTTTTCGGCCTGCGAGCGCAGTTCGTCTAGCTTCACCTTGAGGTCACCTACGCGGTTCAGCCCTGACTTCTCCGCATCCCATTGGGCGTTGAGCGCATCGAGGGTTTCCTTCTTATCGGCCATATCCATACGAAGCGCGTCGAGGCGTTCGATGGATCCCGGATCGGTCTCCCCGGCGAGCGCGAGCTCTTCCATGGTCAGCCTGTCCACTTCACGGCGCAGCTCATCGATTTCCTCGGGAGCCGAGTCAATCTCCATACGCAGGCGGCTGGCCGCCTCATCGACCAGGTCAATGGCTTTGTCCGGCAACTGCCGCCCGGAGATGTACCTGTTGGACAGCGTAGAAGCAGCCACGAGTGCCGAGTCGGCGATGGACACCTTGTGGTGTGCTTCGTAGCGTTCCTTGAGTCCGCGCAGGATTGCGATCGTGTCATCCACGCTTGGCTCCCCCACATAGACCTGCGCAAAGCGACGCTCCAGTGCCGGGTCTTTTTCGATATTTTCGCGGTACTCATCCAGCGTGGTGGCGCCGATCAGGCGTAGTTCACCGCGCGCGAGCATTGGCTTGAGCATATTGCCGGCATCCATAGCGCCTTCGGAAGCGCCAGCGCCTACGACGGTATGAATCTCATCGATGAATGTGACAATCTGTCCGTCCGAGGCTCTGATCTCTTCGAGTACAGACTTCAGGCGTTCTTCGAACTCGCCACGGTATTTCGCGCCGGCAATCATAGATCCGAGGTCTAGCGAGATGAGTGTCTTTCCTCGCAGCGACTCTGGCACGTCTCCGGCGATCATGCGCTGAGCGAGTCCTTCAACCACGGCGGTTTTACCTACGCCAGGCTCACCGATGAGCACCGGGTTATTTTTGGTGCGCCGGGAGAGTACCTGGACCACGCGGCGGATTTCCTTATCGCGGCCGATGACCGGATCAAGTTTGCCCGAGCGGGCTAGCGCGGTCATATCCGTGCCGAACTTCTCTAGGGCTTGGAAGGTGTCTTCCGGGTTGGGGTTATCAACCTTGCGGTCCCCACGGATAGTGGGCAACGTTGCCACCAACAATTCCCGGGTAGCCCCGGAGTCGCGCAGCGCTTCGCCGGCTTTGGTCTGGTCAGAGGCTAAGGCGATCAGCAGGTGTTCGGTGGAGACATAGGTGTCCCCCATGTTGTTCGCGATCTCCTGTGCGGTGCTGACTACTTGGAGCAATTGACGAGAAAATTGGGCTTGAGCCACCGAGGATCCGGAATTAGCAGGCAAGGCATTGATAGCCGTACTCGATTTCACCGAGAGCGCTTCAACGTCCAGACCTGCAGTTTTCAGTAATGCCACGGCAACCGAGTCTCGCTGATCTAACAAGGCCTTCAGCAAGTGAGCTGGTTCGATCTGCGGGTTTCCCGCGGTCGAAGCATTCATCCCGGAAGCAGATAGAGCCTCCTGGCTCTTGGTGGTGAGCTTGGTGTCCACGCGAATCCTTTCTCTCTGAGGGTGAACCCATAAACTTGAGTGTACTTAACTCAACTATACTCTTGGTGTTCTTATTCCGCATCAACTAAATTTTTCTCGATTGCTCCACGCGTCATCAAACGGCAACGACTCACCGGCCCACAGCATGGCTAGTTAGAATTAGTATCAGTGCGTGATTCGTCGCCGAAAACTAGCTTGGGGCTCAGTGCTTCGCCGAAATATCCAGACTCACGCACCTATTGACCTACTATCCGTAGCTCAAATCAGTTCAAATCTTGGGGACCGGAAATAATGCCGAAGTCTACTGTTCGCTCGGTCACGCGCCGTCGATTTTTGACGTTGGCGTCGGCCAGCGTAACCCTGGGCGCTACCAACGCCTGCGCTGTGCGTCGTGTTGTTCCCTCAGAACGCGCAGTAAGTTTCGGCTTTGAAAACATTGTCACTGACGCCCCGCGCTGGGAACACTTTGCTCAACAGCTTCGTCAGGTAAATGCCACGGGGCTCTCACTCAGCGTTGGCCGCACCGATTGGACCGCATTCAACTGGGAAGCACGGCCGCAGGCCTCCGCGGATGGCGTGGCCAGTAGCGGCCGAGACTACGTTGCTGAAGCTATCCACGCGCTCAGACCAGAACTGACTGGCAATTCGGAAATCACCCTAACTATCGACACCTTGTGTCCAGCAAACATCGCGGCTGACCCGAGCATTGCCGGTGTCAATCCACAAGGCGAAGCATCCTATGACTTTCCTAGCGTGAGTTCTTTAGAAAGCGGAATAGCCGGAGACCTACTAGTGCAGCTGGCAGGTGAGATTTGTGCCAGGTACAAGCCGAACCGAATTTCATTGACCGAGCTAATGTTTGACGACTTCACCTTCGGAACCCCAGATTTACGCTCCTTCAGCAAGCACAGTGGCAAGAAAGACTGGCCGCGAACCTCCACCGGGGAAATTGACACCGCGCACCCGAGTCTTGGAATCTGGCGTTCGGCCACTCTGGCCAACTTGTTGTCTCGAATTAGAACCGCGGCCCAGGCTCGTGGAGTACTACTGGATATGGACGTCAGGGCCTCCTGGGCAAACCCGGACGGTGACCGGGCGGCTTCCGGTCATGCCTACGAAACCTTGCTCTCCGCGGCGGATCGACTCATCATATGGAACTACTTCTCCATCAATGTGAGTACCCCAGACTATGGTGGTCGGCTGGCCCGGTCGTTGCAGCAAAGATTTCCTGGACGGTTCGTCATGTCAACAGGGCTTTGGGCGCAAAACTCGGCGCTGGCACCAGAACAACTTGCTTCCGCACTACAAACTATCTCGGAAGCTGGCCCGGTTGCCGTCTCGGTGACTCCCGTGAGTTTGATGACTCAAGAACATTGGGATGTGCTCGCAAGAGCTTGGAAACTCTGAACGCAGACGTTGCGTCACACCTTGCATAACGCGCAGACTAGAGCATGCCCAATCCAGATTCCACTGCCCACCACGCCCCACATCCGGCTCAACTGGCTGACGAGTTTATTGAGCAACACCGGAAAATGCTTCTGGAATGCCTCGATGGGCTAAGCGAGACCGAAGCAAAAATGCATCTGGTCTCTTCCAAGACCACGTTGCTTGGCCTGGTAAAGCACGTGACCTTCGTGGAACGAGTCTGGTTTGGCGAGGCCGTCACCGGTGCCTCACGAGCGGACCTAGGAATTGTGCAAACACCTGATCAATCCTTTGATCTGGCGGCCGAAGACACTATTGAATCGATCCAGCGCGCTTACCGGGACGCTATTTCGCTGTCCCGTACAGCTCGCGCAGAGTTGGCCGATGATGCGCTTCTTCCAGGTAACCGCCGTGGCCCCTTGCCATTAGCTTGGGTCCAACTCCACGTTCTTCGGGAACTGGCCCAGCACTGTGGGCACGCTGATATTTTGCGCGAACAAATCCTGCAGCACCGACAGCAAAAAGCTTAGACACAACCAAGTAAGCAAAAGCCGGTCCATACGGAACCGGCTCTAGCTTAGTTGCATAAAATTTAGCGTCGCATCCCTGCGATGTAATAATCCGAAGGAACAATTTCCTTCCCTAGCGGCATCAAAGATACCGGGATCATTTTGAGGTTTGCGATACCTAGCGGGATGCCAATAATGGAAACGAACATCGGGATCGCGGTCACCACGTGACCGATGGCGATCCAGATTCCAGCGAAAACTAACCAAATAATATTTCCCAGTGTCGAAAAGGCTCCTACCGGGCCGCGGTCGACGACGGTGCGGCCAAAGGGCCACAAGGCGTAACCGGCGATCCTAAAGGAAGCGATACCAAACGGAATGGTGACGATGAGCAGGCAGCAGATAATGCCGGCCAGAACATACCCCAACGCTAACCACAGGCCGCCGAATAGTAGCCAAATGATATTCAAGATGCCACGCACTAAATCTGTCATGCTTCTAGCATGACAGCGCTTCGCTAGTCCGCGCTATAGGGGAACACCCGGAACGCCCCCTAGTATTTGTGACAAAAATGAATTATGGGTGTGCAACGCCCTACGAATTTCTGGTGGGCCTCCTCCGGTCCTCGGCTAGGATTAATGATCATGAGTGAACGTAGCGACGCGCAACCCGAAGGCACCGACAACATGGCCAAAGATCCTTCCCTGTTTCGTGCCGACCCGGTCTCCTTTGTGCGCCGAGGTAATCGGCTCCAAGGACGCCGCGCGGCTGCATGGGAGCGCAATGCCGAAAGCTACGTCATTGAGCCACCTCGCAAGATTGCCGACACCTCTGTGGCAGATGACTTCCGTTTGGACCCTGAACAGGCTTTTGGTCGCGTGGCCCCGCTCATCGTGGAGATTGGTACAGGCTTAGGCGAATGCATTGCCAACGCTGCCAAGGATGATCCAGAGCGAAACTACCTTGCCGTGGAGGTTTATCTTCCGGGATTAGCCCAGCTAATGCTCAAGGTCGAGTCCTTTGAACTGGAAAACGTTCGCGCGGTCCAGGCCAATGCTCCAGAGGTCTTGGACGTGATGCTCGAAGAGAGCAGCGCCGACGAATTGTGGATCTTCTTCTCAGATCCATGGCACAAGCCTCGTCACCACAAGCGTCGACTGATCACTTCCTCATTCTTGGACAAGGTCGCCCGTGTATTAAAGCCTGGTGGAACACTTCGACTGGCCACCGACTGGTCTAACTACGCCGAACAAATGCGTGAGGTACTCGAAGCTCACCCACTATTTGAAAATCAGCATCCAGGCGCGCATTCGGGAACGGAAAGCAACCTCACCAAGGTTCGCGCCAACGGTATGGAAGGCTTTGATCCAGAACCTGACTTTGTTGATGAGCGAGGTGGCTGGGCACCACGTTTTGAACGTCGTATCCTCACCAGCTTTGAAGGCAAAGCTTTGAAGGCCGGACGTTTGGTCTTTGATCTGGCCTATACCCGGGAAGCTAAGTAACTTTACAAATCTAAGGCTCCTGGCTGCAATACACTTGCAGGCATGAGCCTTAGTGCAACCCCCACCCTGAAATTTGCCGGCGTCCGTCTGGAACAGTTGAACCGCAAGCATTCAGCTGACCTGGGCGCCATCGTTAGCCACGGTTCACTGGATCAAGTGTGGTTTACTAAGACGCCTTCGGCACAGGGCATGGACGCTGAGATATCGCGCCGGCTCGCTTTGCAGGCCGAGGGCCAGATGGCACCGTTCGCGATCATCGATGAACACAGTGGCAACGCGGTGGGCGCAACAACCTATTTGAATATCAGCGAAGCGAACCGACGGGTAGAAATCGGTTCCACTTTCCTTGGCACCGATTTCCAGGGAACCGGCATAAACGCTGCAGCGAAGTATCTTTTGTTGCAGCGCGCCTTCGAAGAACTCGACTGCTTGTCCGTGGCCTTTTGCACCCATTGGCATAACCAGCAGTCACGCGCGGCGATCGCCCGACTAGGCGCGAAGCAAGACGGCGTGCTGCGCAATCACATGTATGACGCAAGCACTGGGACTCTGCGTGACACCGTGATTTTCTCGATCCTGCCACAGGAGTGGCCCGCCGTCAGGCAAGGGCTCTTGGCCCGGTTGGCCAAGCACGACCGTTTGTAATTCACCGATACTTAGGTGAGTAACTTTTTCGCCGCGTCTTCACGTAATTGCACCTTACGAATTTTGCCGGTGACGGTAATCGGAAATTCATCGAGGATCATGGCATAGGCAGGAATTTTGTACTGTGCCAGTTGACCGTGGGCAAAGGCCCTGAGGTCCTCAATGGTCAGCGGGTCCTTGCCCGCCTTCATCTTGATACAGGCACAAATTTCCTCACCATATTTTTCATCTGGAATTCCCACCACCGAGACATCCTCAATATCTGGGTGTTTGAAGAAGAACTCTTCAATCTCTCGAGGATAGATGTTCTCACCGCCGCGAATCACCATATCCTTGATGCGCCCCACAATGACGCAATATCCGTCTTCGCGCATGACCGCGAGGTCCCCGGTATGCAACCAGTTCTCCGAATCAATTGCTTCCTTGGTTTTGGCTTCGTCATTCCAATAACCGAGCATCACCGAGTAGCCACGAGTGCAATATTCTCCCGGTTCTCCACGTTCCACAGTTTCCCCGGTCGCTGGATCCACGATTTTGACTTCCAAATGCGGGTGAACTCGGCCAATGGTTTCGGTACGTGCCTCTAAGTCATCATCCGCCCTCGTCTGGCAGGACACTGGGCTGGTTTCGGTCATTCCGTAGGCGATGGATACCTCGGACATGTTCATATCTTCTAGGCAACCGCGCATCACTTCAACCGGACAAACCGATCCGGCCATGATTCCGGTACGCAAGGTACTCAAATCATGGGTACCAAAACTTGGGTGATTTTGCATCGCAATAAACATGGTGGGAACCCCATAAACACCGGTGCATTTTTCTTCGGCCACTACTCGCAGGGTAGTTTCAGCATCAAAGCTCGGGGCCGGGATCACCATAGTGGTTCCGTGACTTGTGCATCCCAGATTTCCCATCACCATGCCGAAGCAGTGGTAAAAAGGCACCGGGATGCAGAGTCGGTCTTCGGGACCTAGCCGAATAGTTTCAGTGACAAAAAATCCGTTATTCAGAATATTTCGGTGGCTGAGTGTCGCGCCCTTGGGATACCCCGTAGTACCAGAGGTGTACTGAATATTGATGGCTTGATCTGGTTCAGTCAGCGCCAGACGTTGGCTAACCAAGGCCGGATCTATACCTTGACCTGCCTCGATAAGTTCGGCCCAGTCAGCGGTGTCCAGATAGACCACGCGTTCCAAGGTCGGAGTATCCACGGCACAACGTTCAACCATTTCACGATACATACTCGTTTTGAAACTGGTCATGGTGATCAGCATCCGTAGGCCGCTGTGATTGACCGCGTAGGAATACTCATGACTTCGATAGGTGGGATTAACATTGACCAAGATGACACCGATTTTTGCTGTGGCGTACTGAGTCAAGGTCCATTCGGCGCAGTTTGGCGCCCAAACTCCCACCCTATCCCCCGGTTCTAAACCAGCTGAGAGAAGTCCACGCGCTAAATCGTTAACCGCTAGGTCCAGCTCATTCCAGGTCCAGCGCCGACCGGTGAAGGCTTCCACCAGTGCTTCACGCTCTCCATACAATGCGACGGTGCGTTCTAGGTTGGCGCCGATAGTGTCGTGGAGAAGTTCCGAAGTGGTATCGCCCTGTGCATAGGATTTCATCGCTTGGCCCTCAGATCCTGAGTCTCAGAAATGCCGACTTTTACCTGATCAGGGGTCATAACTAATGGGTTCTCCCGCACGAAGCTCTCCATCCTCAAAACAGTAGGGTTGCGCAGCTTTTATTCCGGATACGGTTATCCGGGACGCAACAACGTGACCCACGATAGGTGAGGTGGATCACGTAGTTTTGAGACTAATGATTTTACCGACGGATTACTAGCCGAACACGACCAACGGAGGAAAACTATCTGCCAATGGCACGGCGCGTTGTAAATAGTGTCACCGTTGGTTCGCGGCGAGCCGGACGCATTCCGCGGGCCATGGAAACCACATCTCCGGCGGCGGTTCCGGCGGCGAACACACGGGTTTGGCCTTGCTGGACGGCGCGCAATTCATCGCGTAATTCGCCGACCTGGTTTTGCAGAAAAGACACCTGGTTTTGCAGCTCGATAATGCGTTTAATGCCTTCGAGCGACACGCCCTCTTTGCTCAGCTGCTGCACCTGGCGCAATAGTGAAACGTCGCGCTGGGAATATCGTCGCTGCTTACCCGATTGACGGCTGGGTGAGACCAATCCGATGCGATCATACTGGCGCAGGGTCTGCGGGTGCATATCTGCTAGTTGTGCGGCGACTGAAATGACGAACACAGGTCTTAGGAACTCGTGGGCCATGAATCTCAGTCTCCGTTTCTCCCCCAAATGTAGGGGATAAATGTATTGTCTACGTGAGTGTGCCCCTTGCGAAGCACACTCACGTATCGGGCCAATCTTTAGCTTAGAGCTTGGCCTTAGCAGCCAGCGCCTGTCGAGGATCTTCACCCTCGGTAGCCGCCGCGAACTCTTCGATGGCTGCTTTCGCCTTATCGTTCAGGTTCTGCGGAATGACCACATCTAACACGATCAGCATGTCGCCGGTCGCCTTGGAGGTCTTCACCCCGCGCCCTTTCAGACGTAAGGTCCGCCCCGAGTTTGAACCGGCTGGTACCTTCATGGCAACTTCTTCGCCATCCAAGGTTGGCACACGAATTTTTGCGCCGAGCGCGGCCTCATCAAAGGTGATTGGCACGTGCACACGAATATTGCTCTCTTCGCGTTTGAAGTACGGGTGTTCGGTAACCTTCACCTTCACCAGCAGGTCGCCGTTTCCGGCTGGTCCTGACTGACCGCGACCGCGCACACGTACCGATTGACCGTCCTTGATTCCTGCAGGAACACGCACGTCAATGACTTCACCGCTTTGCTCACGCAAACCGATAGTGGTGCCCTTGATAGATCCGGCGAAGGAAATCGTGGTGCTTGCGGTGCGGTCCGCGCCCTTGCGAGGCGGGGCACTTTGTCCAAAGCCGCCACCGAAGCCGCCGCCACCGAACAGATCAGAGAAATCTGGTTGTCCGCCGCGACCGCGTGGTGCCCCTCCCCCACCAAAGAGGTTGGAGAACATGTCATCAAAGCCTGCTTGGCCGCCTGGTGCGCCGCCGGGGCCTCCGGCGCTGAAACGCGCTCCGCCGCCCATAGCGCGAATCGCATCATACTGCTCACGCTCTTCTTTGTCCGAAAGCACCGAATTAGCCTCGGAGATGTCTTTGAACTTCCGCTCGGCTTCCGCATCACCCTGATTAGTATCCGGGTGGTATTTACGCGCTAGCTTACGGTACGCCTTCTTGATGTCCGCCTCGCTGGCGTCCTTGGAGACGCCCAGAATGGCGTAAAAGTCTTTGTCGATCCAGTCCTGACTTGCCATCAGGGCCCCCTTTCTTTTGACTACCGATTTGAAACTGCCCACTGTCGAGGTTTCGGCAGTGGGCAGTTTCGTTATCTAGATGTGTGGCTACTCGCCGGTGGCTACTAGCACCTGCGCGGCACGCATGGTGTAGTTTCCCTTACGGTAACCGGCTCGCAGTACCTGTCCCACATGATCCGCTGGGATCTCTGGGACCGGCTGGCGGAGCAACGCCTCGTGAACGTTGGGATCAAATTCGACCCCAGCCTCATCGATTCGTTCCAAGCCGTGAGTTGCCAAGACCGTGTCCAGCTTCTTTGCGATAGCCGCCAACGGGCCATCTGCTAAGTCACCATGAGCACGTGCCGCATCGATATCATCAAGCACCGGCAGCAACGTGGCGAGCACCGACTGAACGGCACTTTCACGTACTGCTACCCGGTCACGCTCTACGCGCTTGCGGTAGTTGACGTACTCGGCCTGCAAACGAAGCAGGTCGTTGCGAAGCTCGGATTCCTTTTCGGTAACTTCAGCCTGTGCCTCTTCGACACCTGCAGCAGCCTCGTTCAGGATCGCCTCGGCCTGACCCAGGGCGTCAGCGTTTGGCTGCACGTCGGCTGCCTCTGGCTGGTTCTCCGGCTCCTGGCCGGAGTTTTCGTTCTGGTCCTGTGCCTCGGACATATTCCCTTACTCCCTACTTCTTGTCGGCTTCGTCTTCGTCGATTACCTCGGCGTCGACGATGTCTTCATCAGCGTTTGGAGCCTGCTCGCCTGCAGGTGCTTCGGCGCCTTCGGCGGCGGTGTTGGCGTAGATTGCCTCGCCCAGCTTGGTCTGCGAAGCCTGAAGCTTCTCAAACGCTGCCTTCACCTCGTCGTCGTTGTCCTGCTTCTCCAAGGCTTCCTTCAGTGCGTCAACGTCGGCCTGAACCTCGGTCTTGACCTCTTCTGGAAGCTTCTCATCGTTGTCCTTGATGAGCTTGTCTACCGAGTAAGCTGCCTGCTCGGCGGCGTTACGGGTCTCGGCTGCCTCGCGGCGGGCCTTGTCCTCTTCGGCGTGAGCTTCGGCTTCCTGAACCATGCGCTCGATGTCTTCCTTCGACAGCGAGGAGCCACCGGTGATGGTCATCGACTGCTCGGTACCGGTGCCCTTATCCTTAGCGGATACGTGCACGATGCCGTTGGCGTCGATGTCGAAGGTGACCTCAACCTGTGGGATGCCACGAGGTGCCGGTGCGATACCGGTCAGCTCGAAGGTGCCCAGTGGCTTGTTGTCGCGGGTGAACTCGCGCTCACCCTGGAAGACCTGGATCGATACCGAAGGCTGGTTGTCCTCGGCGGTAGTGAAGGTCTCCGAACGCTTGGTTGGGATCGCGGTGTTGCGCTCGATCAGCTTGGTCATCACGCCACCCTTGGTTTCAATACCTAGGGACAGTGGGGTGACGTCGATGAGCAATACGTCCTTGCGCTCACCCTTCAGCACGCCAGCCTGCAGGGCTGCACCAACGGCAACAACCTCATCTGGGTTGACGCCCTTGTTAGCTTCCTTGCCGGCCAGGTCCTTGACCAGCTCTGCCACTGCTGGCATACGGGTCGAACCGCCAACGAGGATCACGTGTGCGATCTCCGAAACCTTAACTCCGGCTTCCTTGATGACATCGTTGAATGGCTTGCGGGTGCGCTCCAGCAGATCCTTGGTCAGTTCCTGGAACTTAGCACGCGAGAGGTGCTCGTCCAGGTGAACCGGGCCATCGGCGGTGACCGAGAGGTACTGCAGGGAGATGTTGGTGCTGGTAGCCGAGGACAGTTCCTTCTTGGCCTGCTCAGCAGCTTCCTTCAGACGCTGCAGTGCAATCTTGTCCTTGGACAGGTCTGCACCCTTCTGCTTAGCCTGAGCCAGCAGCCAATCTACGATGCGCTGATCCCAGTCGTCGCCACCGAGGCGGTTATCGCCCGAGGTGGAGCGAACCTGGATGGTGGAGAATCCGTCGTCATCCTTGCCAACTTCGAGCAGGGAAACGTCGAAGGTACCGCCACCGAGGTCGAAGACCAAGATGAGTTCGTCTTCTTTACCCTTTTCCAGACCGTAAGCCAGAGCGGCTGCGGTTGGCTCGTTGACAATGCGCAGTACGTTCAAGCCTGCGATTTCGCCGGCTTCCTTGGTGGACTGACGCTCAGCATCGTTGAAGTATGCAGGAACGGTGATGACCGCGTCGGTGACCTTTTCGCCCAAGTAGGACTCGGCGTCGTTCTTCAGCTTCATCAGGGTACGAGCAGAAATTTCCTGAGCGGTGTACTTCTTCTCGTCCACGTTGATGGACCAGTCGGTACCCATGTGACGCTTGACCGAAGCGATGGTGCGGTCAATGTTGTTCACTGCCTGGCGCTTGGCGATATCGCCAACCAGAACTTCGCCGCTCTTCGAGAAAGCAACGATGGACGGGGTGGTGCGGTTACCTTCCGCGTTTGCGATAACGGTTGGCTCGCCACCTTCGAGCACGGATACGACCGAGTTGGTGGTTCCTAGGTCAATGCCTACTGCACGCGACATATTGGCTCTCCTTTGCCTTGAATTGTTAAGTACTAACGCTTGGGGCGGATACCCCAGTTGAGCGTTCTGGACTCAACTTTACTCACTGTCTTTTTTGACTGTCAAATTAACTTGAGCGAACTTGACTCAACTTTGCGTTCTGTCATCTTCAACCGGGCAGGTGAGAGAATAATTCCCGCAGCGCAAAAATATTTCAGGTCGCCTCAACAGCCTAGGAATTGAACTACTCCCCGCAAAGGACACCGCATGGCAACTAAGCGAACATTCAAAGAACTTTCCACCGGCGCCCAAATTGGCGTTATCGTCACCGCAATTATCGAGTTGACCTTGACGATTGCGGCCTTGCGGGATCTTCAAAAACGTCCGGCCGAACAGGTCAAGGGTTCGAAAAAGCTCTGGGCATTAGCTAGCCTTATCAACATTTTTGGCCCGATTGCCTACTTCCTTTTTGGGCGCCGCAAATAGCAAAATACTTGAACTTAGCACCAGAAAAACGAGTCACCGGCGCAGGATGCGCCGGTGACTCGTTCGCTCAGAGCGTGCTTATTTATTCCGCACTGGTAGCCCGAGAGTGGCAAGAATGCCTAAGAGTGTGCCCCACAGGACAATAGAGATGACTTGCCAAACGATGACCTTCTGCTTATTTGCACCGAAAGATACCAGTGCTGCGGAAGTAATTTGCGACGGAAGCGTTGTCTGACCTAATAGGCTCACCCCGGCAAGGACCGCGATGAATAGCGGCCGCCCCAGCAAGACTCCGATTGCCGCACCAAAGCATGACTCAACAACGGGAATCACGGAGACGACGGCTACAACTAACCATTGCCATGGCTCAGCATAAAGATCTAAACTTTCGGACCGCACCCGGACTTCGTTAAGTAAAAAGGTCCCCTCTCATCTGTATAATGAACTGCTCCCCAAATG
>NZ_NRGT01000076.1:0-25478 GCF_002332285.1 Glutamicibacter sp. BW77
CGGTGTCTTGAGACATCACATTATTGCTTTAATGAATCACTCGTTGGCTCGACTAGTTAAAAGTAATGCGGTCTCCCAGCCTTAGAAAAGGTTGGGAGACCGCATTGCTTCAAAATGTTTAGTCTAGGTAATCGCGCAGAACCTGTGAACGCGATGGGTGACGCAACTTCGACATGGTCTTCGATTCGATCTGACGAATACGTTCACGGGTAACACCGTAAACCTTGCCAATCTCGTCTAAGGTCTTCGGCTGGCCATCGGTCAGTCCGAAGCGCATGGCGACAACGCCGGCTTCACGTTCGGACAGCGTATCCAAAACCGAATGCAGCTGTTCCTGTAGCAAGGTGAAGGACACCGCGTCAGCTGGAACGACCGCTTCAGAGTCTTCGATCAAGTCACCGAACTCAGAGTCTCCGTCTTCACCCAGTGGGGTGTGCAAGGAAATTGGTTCACGACCATACTTCTGAACTTCGACAACCTTTTCAGGGGTCATGTCCAGTTCCTTAGCCAATTCTTCTGGAGTCGGTTCGCGACCGAGATCCTGAAGCATTTGGCGCTGGACGCGAGCCAGCTTGTTGATGACTTCAACCATGTGCACAGGGATACGAATCGTACGTGCTTGGTCGGCCATGGCACGGGTGATGGCCTGACGGATCCACCAGGTCGCGTAAGTCGAGAACTTAAAGCCCTTGGTGTAGTCGAACTTCTCCACCGCACGGATCAGACCCAAGTTACCTTCCTGGATCAAGTCCAAGAAAAGCATGCCACGGCCGGTATAACGCTTCGCAAGCGAAACTACCAGTCGAAGGTTTGCTTCTAGAAGGTGATTTTTGGCGATCTTGCCGTCGTGGATGATCTGCTCGTAGTCCCAGCGCAAGCGCTGATCCATCGAACCATCATCCTTGTTGATCTTGTCGGTAGCGAAAAGGCCCGCTTCAATACGCAGAGCCAAATCAACTTCCTGCTCAGCGTTTAGCAGAGCGACTTTACCGATCTGCTTTAGGTAGTCCTTGACCGGGTCGGCGGTTGCGCCGGCCACCATGACCTGCTGCTGAGGAGCATCATCATCGGCTGAAGACAAAGTGAATCCCTTGGATTCCTCTTCCTTTGCCGAGCCGTCCTTGGCGCCAGTTGCGTCAGAAGCACCCGACTCAGAATCGTCTTCGGACTCTTCAGAACCCTGCTCGTTCTCTACCGGTTCTTCGGTAGCTGCAGTCTTCTTGGTGCGAGGCGTAGCCTTCGCACGGGTAGCGCGCTTTTTCGCGACAGGGGTCTTTACCGATTCCTCGGTCTCTGCCTCAGTTGCCATACGATTAGCGTTCGTCTCAGAAGATGACACGAATAACCTTTCTAACGATGCGTTCCGGATGCACCTGCCGGTAACACCACTATGACCCTGTCAAGTCCGAATGCGTTGTAATCAGTGACTCAACGCGACGGTGGGTACATTGTTATCAACGCACCAACCACGTCTAATGTTCCCAAAACTATGTTTTTCGAACTTAGACATCTCGAACCTAACCGGGTCTGTTTTTTCATTATCCACTAATTCGCCCACAGACACCACTTGGGCAAGTTTCCCGCGCGTCTACTACCCCATCCGCGCTCTCCAGGCGCGAAGTTCATCCGTTGCCCATTCGGGCATGGCTCCCCTATTCATCAATTCACGAAGCAACTGGGCCAGACGATAGTCGCCCTGCTCATCCAGAACTCTGTCTAACAACATGATCGCCATCGAGCCGCGCCCGCGCGCCCATTCGATCCACGCCAAGATACATAACAAGGCGTGACGTTCTTCAGCACGAGCGACTCCCAATAAATCTCGAGAAATAGACCAAAGCCGTTCTATGCGTCTCCAGTCTGGGCCTTGCCATCCTCGTCCCAAAAGAAAATCTGCCAAAGGTTTAGCTTGGTCTTTTCCAGAATTGAGGCATAGTTGTTCTGCCATGATGATGGTTTGTTCGGCACCGACGCCAGCAAGATAGGGCAGAACGTCGCGAATGATTCTTTTGTGGAGGCCTACAAGCATGCGAGCTGCTCCCGACTTCGATGAATGAAGGAATGCTCTTGCTCGCATTTCATCCATATCTAGGACGTCAGCCCATTGCTCAAGGCTTTCCAGTACGTCTAGAGCAAGAGACTTCGCAAGTAGTCGAATCTCTTCAGCGTTGCCCCATTCTTCGATCCCGGTTCCGTCCCACGGACGGTCTAATGGTGCCGATCCTGCAAGCACCAGCGAAAGGTTCGTGTTTCCTAAGGCAACGTTTGGACGCGGAAAAGTTATTTTTACATCGTCATCGGCGTAGTCCCAGACCTGATCGCCAGACAGACACCATGCCTGACGCAGATCAATGTCGGTGTATTCGAGGGCTTCGTCAAGTTCACCGATGACTTGCCGGTATGGAACATTACGGGGATTGCGGGAACTATCCGGCGCGTACACAACGGCCACGAGGCTACGCACCTGAGGCAAACGATGTAACAAATTGAGCACTTGCCCCAGCCACGCCTCACGATCTTCCGGATGGCTTTCGCCCGGCAAATCGACACGAAGCGTCGCTTCAAGTCTTTGCCCAACAATGAGCAGGAGCACTAATGAATTTTGCGGATGAAATCCAAGTGCATGGGGTATGTAAGCCAGCACGTCATCGCAATCAGAGAGCGAGAGGGGCTGGCGTTCTGGTGTTGTAGTCATATCCCCACAATGCGCCTGAAGGCGTCGCTGCATCATGACTTCGGCACGTGCTGTGGAGAACTATTTAAGCCGGAATTTTTGTGCCTTGTCGGCGTGCTTTGCCGCGTTCAATCAGCATGAAAGTGACTCCAATAAATGCCATGACAAACTGCACCAAGAGGGCGATTCGGAATGCTGGCAAATTATACAATTCACCGTTTGAACCGTTCGCGACATACTGCCAGTCCATGATCGCACCGACCAAGTAGATCGTGACGAAGCCTCCAAAGAAACCGCCGGTGTTTACCAACCCCACGGCCGTACCCATAAGATGAGGCGGGTTAAAAGTGCGCGCGAAGTCGAAGGCGATGACTGAGGACGGTCCGCCTGCTGCGACAGCAACAAGTAAAAGAATCAGCACCCATAACGGTGCGGCACCCGGCCAGAACAGTACTACGGCCCACATGAGGGTCATCGCTGCAATCACACCAAGAGCAAAGTTGGAACGTTTGTCCGGGTATCTAGCGGTCAGCGCGCCAAGAAATGGCCCATACAAAATGGCAACAACCACAAAAATCGACATCAGGGCAGAGGCGAAGTCGCCATCGAGTCCTTGACCCTGTACGAGGAACGGGTACCCCCAGGAAAGAAGGAAGACGTTGAGCATAAATGAGGTGGTGAAGTGAGTCCAAAAACCCAAACGTGTGCCTGGTTGTTTCCAAGCTGCGCTCAGCCGATCCCGGGTACGCATTGGCGCACTGGTGCTCAGGTGCGCCCATCCAGGACCGTTCCGTATCAATGACACGGCAATGAGCAAGCTTGCTAGGGCTAAACCTGACATCACCGAAAAAGCAGGTGTCCATCCGAATTGAACAAGAAGCAAGTGAAACGGAAAAAGACTGACAAGCTGGCCCATTTGGCCAAAGGTTCCAACAAGCTGGGTCAGTACCGGAATTCTAGAGCCTGAAAACCATAGGGGCAGCAGCTTCAGTACGGAGACAAACACCATGGCGTCGCCCGAGCCAACAAGGATTCTCCCAACGAGTCCCATCGGTACGTTGGTAGAGATAGCTAGGAATGCCTGCCCCATCGCCATCAACACCGACCCGCTGATGATCAAGATTCGAGGGCCCACTTTGTCCAGCAGTAAACCGATGGGCACCTGTGCTCCGGCATAAACGACAAGTTGCACCACCGAAAATGAGGCCAAAATCTGCGCTGTTGCATCAAATCTTTCGGTAGCCTGCAAACCCGCTACACCGAAGCTTGTGCGTTGAGAGACCGCTGCCATATAGGCAAAAATTCCAGCACAGAAAATGATCCATGAGCGCGTCGAATTTAGATGCGTCTGAATCACTGGTCGGGGTCACCCGATGTGGAGTCGTTATCCCGGGGCTCTCGGTTGGCATCTAGCCACTGTGCGTTGTCTTCGATGGTGGCAAGGAAATTTTCAACACTTGCACCAAGCTCATCGGCGTCCGGGATTCTTTCGTCTTCGTCCAACAACAGCGAACGCCGATCGTGTTCCTGAGCGTGCGCGTCAAATCGCTTCTCGAAACCGAGAACCATTTGTTTAACGTCGTTGCTGCCTTCGAGTTGTTCCGCCAATTGAGACTCGATCAGTCGGCCAGCTTCACGCAGTTTTTCGGTCGGAAGCGCCAATTTTAAAGCCGCTCCGACGTGCTCTAATGCCGCTACAGCTGCGGCAGGATATTCAGCTTCGGCCAGATAGTGCGGTGTGTGGAGCGAATAGCCGACCACGTCACGACCGGCATCGTTGAGCCGAATTTCCAATAAGGAGGTGAGGCCAGAGGGAGTTTCAGCCGTCGGGCTCCACGTAGATATATTTTCGATGAGGTCTTTGCGATTTCCGTGAGCGGTCACCCCGACCGGACGGGTATGCGGCACAGGCATCGGTAAGGATGCGGTACCAATCACCAGATTCACGTTGAAAGCTTGAATAAAGTTTAGTAGTTCTGCGATGGTTCGCTCCCAGCGCAGATCCGGTTCGACGCCGGCAAAAAACCAGAACTTACGGTCCAGCTCATCGGTCATCAGATAAATTTCCAAACGCGGCTCTTGATAGCCTGCGAAGTGGTCACCGATGAACGTCACTCGTGGACGTTGAGTACTGTAAACCACCAGTTCGTCGGCGTCGAAGCGCGCGTATAGCTCGGATTTGAGGTGCGCAAAAAGCTCGTTGCAGACTAAATCGTGGGCGTGCCCAGCGTCGGAGGCGCCTCGCAAAGAAACGTACATGCCCAAACCCTGCAAGCTGGGATCGTCCAGGTTGGTGCTGACCAGAGTCATCAACGGTTCCTTGGACATTCACACCTCAATTGTTTCCGGTTACTGCCTCTACGGCCACAAAATCTTGCAGCTCAAGGAACCATCCTAGCTGTTTGCCCTTTCGCTCGCTGTGAAGTGAGGCACGCCGAAGTGCAACCTTCGGCTAACATCGTGTGTAGGAAATACTCAGCTCACCGGCTCCATCTACCGGTTATCCTCATGGGCTGAACCATCCTTAGACCCTACAAAGGCATAGAAGGAATGATTTTGTGATCAACTCCAGTGATCTCACGTTGACCGCCATTGGTGCAGACATCAAACGGAAAAACGCCGACACGCTCATCTTGGGTGTCCTAAAAAAGGACGACAAGGTATCCATTGCCGCTTCTCCACTTGCTGCCGAGACCACCGCAGCTTTGGAGCAGTCGCTGCTCACACTCAACGTCGCAGGCTCAGCCGACGAGGTAACTCTGCTTCCCGCTGTTGACGGCACCAAGGTCAAGACGATCCTCTTCATCGGGCTGGGTGTGAAGGACCTAGGTGAACTGACCGATGAGAAACTACGCCGCGCAGCCGGTTCGGCAGCGCGACAGCTTTCCAACGCGAAGACCGCAATCTTTGCTTTGCCAGCCGACAGCATCGAACAGGTCGCCGCAGTGGCCGAGGGCGTGGCCTTGGGCTCATACCGTTACGAGAATTTCCGTTCGAAGAAGAACGACAAGCCAGTGCTCACCGAGGCATTCATCGCTACAGCGGTGGCTACCTCCAAGGACCTGCCGAGCTTGCTCAAGCGTGCCGCGGTCATCGGCCGCGCCGTGCGTGGGACCCGAGACCTGATCAACGCTCCGGCCAACATCCTGTACCCAGAGTCGTTTGCCAGCGCGGTGAAGGATCATTCCAAATCTTTGCCGTTGAAGGTCACCGTCTTTGATGAGAAGCGACTAACCAAGGAAGGCTTCGGCGGTCTAATGGGCGTCGGTGGCGGTTCGGTCCGTCAGCCTCGCATGGTCAAGGTTGAGTACTCGCCGTCCAAGGCGGCCAAACATTTGGCTCTGATTGGTAAGGGCATCACTTTTGACACCGGTGGCATCTCGATCAAACCAGCCGCCGGAATGCACGCGATGAAATCCGATATGTCCGGCGCCGCCGCCGTATACAACACCATCGCGGCCGTGGCAGAACTTGGCTTGGATCTGAAGGTCACCGCGTGGCTTTGCTTGGCCGAAAACATGCCAGGTGGAGCGTCCACCCGTCCCGGCGACGTGCTGACCATGTTTGGTGGCAAGACCGTAGAGGTACTCAATACGGATGCCGAAGGTCGTTTAGTGATGGCCGATGGCCTTGCTGCTGCAAGTCTCGAGAAACCAGACGTACTCATTGACATTGCAACGTTGACCGGAGCACAGATGCTTGCCCTAGGCTTGCGCACCGCAGGCATTATGGGCAATGAGCAAGTTCGTGACGATTTGGTAGCCGCTTCGGACGCCGTCGGCGAGCTCGCTTGGGCCATGCCACTGCCAGAGGAACTTCGTCCGACCATCGACTCTCAGGTTGCCGACTTGGCAAATATTGGCGAGCGTATGGGTGGCATGATGACCGCCGCGGTGTTCTTGGAAGAATTTGTGGGTGAAACCAATGGACAGAAGATCCCTTGGGCGCACATTGACTTCGCAGGTCCCGCCTTCAACGAAGGCTCCGCGTGGGGTTACACCCCGAAAAACGGCACCGGATCGCAGGTGCGCACTCTCGTGGCATTTGCCGAGAAGATGTCTGGCACCCGCTAAAAATGCCTTTTAGAACACATTCTGGTGCGGGCGATGTCATAGCCCGCACCGGAATGTGTGCCAAAATACGAGATATGGCCGACTTTTAGCCAACTCAAGATGACTCTGGTGCATTGACGGTACTAAAGTAAGTTTTGAAACATCACCGGTGAATTTTTACTCGCGCCCTCGGACGTGGGCGAATATGTTCACCACCCGATCCCCTGGTCGGCCATGGCCGACCTCACTTAGCTATTACGAGGGAGCGTTCACGTGGCCGATTCGGCAGCAACGCAAGAATTTGATGTCCTCATCCTCGGCGGCGGTTCCGCTGGATACTCGGTCGCATTGCGCGCCATCCAGTTGGGCTTCACCGTCGGACTGATTGAGAAGGAAAAGGTCGGTGGCACTTGCTTGCACACCGGCTGTATCCCGACTAAGGCGTACCTGCATGCAGCAGAACTCGCCGAGAATGCTCGCGAAGGTGCCAAATACGGCATCAACTCGTCGCTTGAGTCAATTGACCTCGGTGGCGTACGCAAGTACAAGGACGGCATCGTCGCCGGCAAGCACAAGGGTCTTCAGGGTCTATTGAAGATGAAGAAGGTCAACGTTATCGAAGGTAACGGACGCCTAGTCTCCAAGGACACCATTGACGTAGATGGTGTCGCGTACAAGGGGAAGAACATCGTTCTTGCTACCGGTTCGACTTCCAAGACCTTCGGTCTGGAAATCGGTGGCCGCGTACTGACCAGCACCGAAGCGCTGAACATGGTTGACATGCCAAAGAGCGCAATCGTGCTCGGTGGCGGCGTCATCGGTGTCGAGTTCGCTTCGGTATGGAAGTCCTTCGGCGTCGACGTCACCATCGTTGAAGGTCTGCCTTCACTGGTACCAAACGAAGACCCAGCCATTATCAAGACCCTTGAGCGTTCGTTCAAGAAGCGTGGCATCAAGTTCAACACCGGTGTCTTCTTCGAGAAGGTAGAGCAGGACGATAACGGTGTGAAGGTCTCGCTGGCTGACGGCAAGGTTCTGGAAGCAGAAATCGTTCTTGTTGCAGTGGGTCGCGGCCCGGTCACCGAGAACATGGGCTTCGAAGAGCAGGGCATCACCCTGGATCGCGGCTTCATCATTCCAAACGAACGTCTGCACACTGGCGTTGGCAACATCTACGCAATTGGCGACGTCGTCCCAGGCGTACAGTTGGCCCACCGCGGTTACCAGCACGGCATCTTCGTAGCCGAGGAAATCGCCGGACAGAACCCAACCATCGTTGAAGACATCAACATCCCGAAGGTAACTTTCTGCGAGCCAGAAATCGCTTCGGTTGGTTACTCCGAGCCTAAGGCTAAGGAGAAGTTCGGCGAGGACCAGATCGAAACCACCGAGTACAACTTGGCTGGCAACGGCAAGTCCTCGATCCTGGGCACCTCCGGCCTGATCAAGATGGTTCGCGTCAAGAACGGTCCAATCGTGGGCGTTCACGGCATTGGCGGTCGCATTGGCGAGCAGATCGGTGAAGCACAGCTGATCGTGAACTGGGAAGCATACCCAGAGGATGTTGCACAGCTCATCCACGCACACCCAACGCAGAACGAAGCGCTAGGCGAGGCCGCAATGGCTCTGGCTGGCAAGCCACTACACGGCTAATTTCGCTGATAGTTCACCGGGTAGCACGTTCACACGCGCTACCCGGTGTACTAAGCTCGGAGGCAACGCCTCCATTCATCGGTTTGTGGGTGTGCACAAGTAACTAGTTGCCCACCCAAACCACACTTCAAGCTTTATTTAAGAGGAGATACGGGAAGATGTCTGAGACCGTAAACCTACCCGCACTGGGTGAAAGCGTTACCGAAGGTACGGTAACCCGCTGGCTGAAGCAGGTCGGCGACCGCGTAGAGGTTGACGAGCCATTGGTGGAAGTTTCCACCGACAAGGTCGACACCGAGGTTCCATCACCTGTTGCTGGCGTTATCGAAGAAATTTTTGTCGCCGAAGATGAGGAAGCCGAAGTTGGCGCACCTCTAGTTCGTATTGGCGATGGCTCTGGCTCCGGCGAAGCAGCTCCTGAGGCTCCTGCCGCAGAAGAGGCACCCGCTGCTGAGGAAGCTCCTGCAGAAGCAGAAGCACCAGCCGCCAAGGAAGAGGAAGCTCCGGCTGCTAAGGAAGAGGCTCCAGCAGCTTCCGGCACCGGCACCGGCACCGGCACCGAAGTCACCCTCCCAGCTTTGGGCGAATCGGTTACCGAAGGTACCGTCACCCGCTGGTTGAAGGAAGTTGGCGAAGAAGTAGCCGTCGACGAGCCACTACTTGAGGTTTCCACCGACAAGGTTGACACCGAGGTTCCATCGCCAGTTGCTGGCACCTTGCTGGAAATCCGCGTAGCCGAAGATGACACCGCCGAAATTGGTGCCGTCCTTGCAATCATCGGTGCCGCCGGCGCTGCTCCGGCAGCCAAGGAAGAGGCTCCGGCCGCTCCAGCACCAGCTGCCAAGGAAGAGGCTCCGGCCGCTCCAGCACCAGCTGCCAAGGAAGAGGCACCAGCAAAGGCAGAGGCTCCAGCCGCTCCTGCTGCATCAGCTCCAGCCGCTAAGGCCGAAGCTCCTGCAGCGCCAGCAGCTGAGAACAACTCCGACGCTGGCTATGTAACTCCATTGGTACGTCGCTTGGCTAACCAGCACAGCATCGACATCGCCTCGGTCAAGGGCACCGGCGTTGGTGGACGCATCCGTAAGCAGGACGTTCTCGACGCAGTGGCCGCCAAGGAAGCTGCAGCACCAGCTGCTTCAGCTCCAGCTCCAGCAGCAACCAAGCCAGCAGCCGCACCGGCTGTCGAAGCTTCATCGTTGCGCGGTACCTCCGCGAAGGCCCCACGCATCCGTCAGGTTATCGCCCGTCGTATGCGCGAGTCCCTTGAGGTCTCCACTCAGCTGACTCAGGTTCACGAGATTGATATGACCCGCGTGGTCAAGCTGCGTGCTTCTGCCAAGACCAATTTCAAGGCAGTCAACGGCGTCAACCTCACCTACCTGCCATTCATTGCTAAGGCAGTTGCCGAAGCATTGAAGGCACACCCGAAGCTGAATGCCGAGTACGACGAAGAGACTCAGCAGATCACTTACCACAATGCCGAGCACCTGGCATTTGCTGTCGACACCGACAAGGGCCTGCTGGTTCCTGTCGTTTCGAACGCGGGCGATCTGAACCTCGCCGGTATGGCTTCGCGCATTGCCGACGTTGCAGAGCGCACCCGTACCAACAAGATTGGTCCGGATGAGCTTTCCGGTGGCACTTTCTCGATCACCAACATTGGTTCGGTTGGCGCACTATTTGACACCCCGATCATCAACCAGCCACAGGTCGCAATCCTGGGTACCGGTGCGATCGTGAAGCGTCCAATGGTTATCACGGACGCAGACGGCAACGATTCGATTGCCATCCGCCACATGATGTACCTGTGCCTGACTTACGATCACCGTCTAGTTGACGGCGCCGATGCAGGTCGTTTCCTGCAGACTCTCAAGGCTCGCCTTGAGGGTGGCGCTTTCGAAGGCGACTTGGGTCTGTAAAGCTCCCAAATCGGCTTAGAATAGCTAGCTCAACGATCGCCCCTTCCGATACTTCGGGAGGGGCGATCGTCGTTTCTACAATTCGTCGAAAATCAATTAGGCTAGAGTCATGACCTTCTTAACTCTCTTTCTAGTTTTTCTGCATATTCTCGGCGCAGCAGCGATCTTTGGCGGCTGGCTGGCTAACTTCAAGACTCCAACCGTCAACGTTTGGCAGTGGTATGGCGCGATTGCCCAGCTCGTCACCGGCCTAGCTTTGGTGGGTATGGCAGAGGCTAACGATGGGGATGTGAACCACGTCAAGATCGGCGTTAAGGTCGTTATCGCGATCATCATCGCCGTTGCTGCATTCTTGGGTCGCAAGAAGATCAAGGCCGGCGAGGAAGTTCCTACCGGACTTGCTCACGCCACAGGCGGCATGGCTCTGATCAATATCGCGATCGCCGTGCTCTGGGTCTAACCCCAACGCAAGCCCCTGGTCTTAGTCAAAGGCGAGGTATTCCGACGTTTCACGGATGCCTCGCCTTTGTCATGCCCCACGGCCAAGTAATTTACCAATTTTCCATTGCCCTTCAACGAGTTTGAGTTCCACCTGGATACGTTCATGTGCTCCGCTCGCCGCACGATGAACCACTTGGTCCTTTGCATTGATATAGTCATAGGCTTCTTGCGTCGAGGTTGCGCTAAGTATCACGGTGTCAGGATGTGCACGAGCCATGATTGAAATGTCTTCCAGCGTCGTATTCAACCCACTGAGCCCTAGCTCCAACTCTGCCAAGCTGTCGAGCATTTGCTTGTCGCGTTCCAACTGCTCCGAGGCAGGCGGATAGATCCTCGCTAAAGCCTTGATGTTTTTAGCTTCCAAAGCTGCATCTCGTTCGCCGGAGAGTTTCAGGAAGTTGGCAATGACGACATCCGCTGAAAACGCACAGGCCGGGACCACCGCAGCGTCTTGTATCCGGCAGTCTTCAACCGGTACAGCCGGTTCCGTGTTCTCTGCTTTGGTGCTATTCCGCTGATCCCCCATGAGATTCACACCCAGGATACTGACGACGATAAGCGAGATTCCGCCGACGACAGTCAAATACACCTTGCTGCGTCCTGGGGTTTGATGTAGCTCGTGCTCTTGCCAGTGGGACTGCGCAGCTGAGGATGGTTTTTTGGGACCTTTCACCTTCCGTAGCTTGACCCGCGCATGTTTCGATTTCACTTCGGGGTGAACGGTTGCCATCAAATGAGTCGAGTCCGTCGGCGTGCAATGTTGCCAATCAATTGGTTCGGCCTGTGCAGCTGCAAACAATGTTCTAGCAAACTGTTCGGCTGTTGGGCGCTGACGAGGATCTAGATGTAAAGAATCCAGCATCAATTCGTGTATGAGTGTCGGTATTTGGGGGAAGATCACCGTAATGGGAGGACGTTGCCCTGGCTCTGGCGGCGCGGTACCTTCGAGTAGAAACCAGAGGCAAGCTCCGAGTGAGTAAACATCCTGCTCACCTACGCGAGATTCGATTTGGCATGCGGCTACTTCTGGTGCCATAAATCCAGGTGTGCCCGAACCTACGCTCTGGTCGCTAGCAATTCGAGCCTCTTGGAAGTCCCCCAGCTTTGGCATACCCTCGGCCGTGAGCAGCACATTGCTCGCTGATACATCCCCATGCACCTGTCCACTGGCATGTAGTGCGGAGAGGGTTTGGGCAATCGGGGCCAAGGCAGTGACGCACTCCCCCAACGAAAATGGGGCGCGCTCTTCAAGAAGCTGAGCCAGGCTACCGCCCGGGCAATACTCCATGAGAATACCGGCGCCTAATTGTGTTGTGAGAGTACCGTAAAAATCGACGACATATTTCCTTGCTGATTCAACCTGTTTCTGCCGCAAGGAACAAATACGTTCTGCCTCAGAGGAAATCTTCAACACCATGTAACTCTGATCTGAGTCACGACGCATTAACCAAACTTTGCATGGTGACTTGGCATTTAGCGGTCGCACCGTCACGTACCCCGGGCAGGTCGGCCACGCCAGTAAATTGTTTGAATCACTCATGGTTCAGTTCTAACGCAAAATCGAAAAAGGCGTTGAAGTTATCCACAGCGAAGCCCTCGCCAGCCAATTAGCAGGCAGTGTTCCAAAAGGCGTAGGGTTGCCAATATGGCGATCGAATTCGAACGAGTCGGACTCGGCACGGAACTAATTCCATATATGCAAGCATGGGATTATCAGCAAAATTTGCACGATGCTGTAGCAGCCGATGAACAGACCCCAAGAGTCCTATTTCTTGAGCATGAGGCGGTGTATACCGCCGGCAAGAGGACCGAACCTGAAGATTTACCACTTGATGGCACCCCCGTTGTCGACGTTGATCGTGGAGGAAAGCTAACCTGGCATGGCCCGGGCCAGCTCATCGGATATCCGATCGTAAAACTCAAGAAGATCAGCGCGATTCGTCTATACGTTGAGACTTTAGAAGAGGCGTTAATTAACGTTATCGATGAAATGGGAATCCCGACCGTACAGGTTAAAGGTCGCTCAGGCGTTTGGGTACCAGGAGTTAACGGCGAGCAAGACCGAAAGATCGCCGCTATTGGTATCCGCATCAACCGTGGAGTCACGATGCACGGGTTTGCGCTCAACTGTTCGAATAATCTCACTGCATATGACCAGATCATCCCCTGCGGCATCACCGATGCTGGCGTCACCACAATTTCCCAAGAACTAGGCCAGACGGTTTCCCCCAACGACGTCGTTGATCGGGTACAAGAGGAACTTGAGCGTCTGCTCACTCCACAAGTCGTCTAAGCACAAGATTTCAAACGTAGAAGGACCCTTTAATGAGCATTGAACCTGAAGGCCGTCGACTGCTGCGCGTCGAAAAACGCAACGCCCAGACTCCTGTAGAGCGCAAGCCAGAGTGGATTCGCGCAGAACTGAAAATCGGCCCCGAATACGTCGGGCTAAAAAATCTCGTGCAGTCCGAAGGCCTACACACGGTGTGCGAAGAGGCCGGTTGCCCAAATATTTTCGAATGCTGGGAAGATCGCGAAGCGTCCTTCCTTATCGGTGGCTCAGAATGCACCCGTCGCTGTGACTTCTGTCAGATTGACACTGGCAAGCCTGCCGCACTTGATCGTTCAGAGCCATTCAAGGTGGCCATGAGCGTCAAGAAAATGGACCTTCGTTACGCTTCGATCACCGGCGTAGCTCGCGATGATCTCGAAGACGAGGGTGTCTGGCTCTACGCCGAGACCGTACGCCAGGTACACAAGATGAACCCCACCACCGGTGTGGAACTGTTGATCCCAGATTTCTCGGGTAAACCAGATAATTTGGATGCCATTTGCGATTCCGAACCTGAGGTCTACGCCCACAACGTCGAGACCGTTCCACGTATTTTCAAGCGTATTCGTCCGGCCTTCCGCTACGAACGTTCCATGGATGTCATCACCCATGGCCGGAAGCGAGGCTTGATTACGAAGTCGAACCTGATTTTGGGTATGGGCGAAACTCGTGAAGAAATCTCCGAAGCCATGCGTGACCTGCACGAAGCCGGTTGCGATCTCCTGACCATTACCCAGTACCTGCGCCCTACCGAGCGCCACCTGCCAGTGGACCGCTGGGTGAAGCCACAAGAATTCCTCGAACTGCAACAAGAAGCCGAAGAACTCGGATTCTCCGGTGTAATGTCCGGTCCATTAGTACGTTCTTCGTATCGTGCTGGCCGACTCTGGGCCGGTGCAATGCGCAAGAAGGGTCGCGAGATCCCTGAAGCATTGTCCAACATTGAATCTTCGGGTACTACCCGACAGGAAGCCGCTTCGCTACTTAGTCGCTAAGCAACACGAGAGTTTTATTTCGTCGGACCCAACAGCCGCAAAAATCGGCTGTTGGGTCCGACGCTTTGTCGCGTACAGTGCCAAAACCAAGTAAATTCTCTTGTAAAGAGCCCTGCAGAAAAATAAGCCAGTTAGATCGCGTAGAATTGAAGCACTATGGCCAAAAACTCCGATAACGATGCGGCCGCGCAGCAGAAGCGTGGTTTGTTTTCGCGTAAACCCAAAGCTGAAAAACAAAATAAAGAGCCCGGTCGCCTAAAGCAAATGGGCCAGGTCTTCCAGATGACCCGCCGTAATGACCCGATGGTCGTTTGGTGGATGCTTCTGGCATTCCTTGGTGTCATTGTTGTAGGTCTGATCATCGGCATTCTGATCCAGAACTGGATCACCTTGCTGATTATCGCGATCCCGCTCGGCTTACTTGCCGCCCTGTTCATCTTGTCCCGACGGGCCGAGAAAGCTGCGTTCGCACAGCTTATAGGCCGTCCAGGCGCCGCCGGAGCAGCAATGAGCGTGCTACGTCGAGGCTGGATTTTGAAGGATGAGCCAGTAGCGTTTAACCGTCACCAGGACTTAGTGTTCTTGGCAGTCGGACGCCCAGGCGTCGTACTTGTTACCGAAGGTCCAACCAACCGCGTTCGCGATTTGGTGACTTCCGAGCGTAAGCGTATTTCTCGCGTGCTGCCAAACGTTCCGATTCATGTGATCAACGCTGGCCAGAGCGAAGACCAGACTGATCTGGTTGACGTGAGCAAGAAGATGAAGAAGCTTCCTAAATCGATTACCAAACTGGAAATCAGCGCAGTTGATAAGCGACTGACTACCTTGACCGCAAACCGCTTGCCGATCCCTAAGGGCATCGACCCGAATCGTGCACGACCTAACCGTCGCGCTCGCTAATCTCGGTCAAAAGAAAAACCGCACTAGAATTTCTAGTGCGGTTTTTCTGTGTCTGAACTACATCAAATTCTCTAGCGGATATTCACTAGAACGCTCTTGGCGGCTCGATCGTGGAATCCTCGCTGGTCTGTGTCTGAGAAGAACACAGGAATTACTAAACACAGCAGAACCGATCGAATCACTCCGGCCAGCGGCTTCACCGCGGTTCCGTCCATCGACTGAACTTGAAGCCCAAAGGTACGATGCCCAATACTGTGACCGGTGAAACCTACGGCAATCATCTGCCCGGCAAGGAATAGCAACAAGGTCGCCAGATCTCTAAAATCAAATAGCCACCAGCTGAGCAACATGCACAGTCCCCAGTCTAGGCAGAGTGCACCGACTCTTCGGGGAAAGCGTCCAATCGATCCGGCGCCCTTTTCGGGACGGCCTAATCGTTGCCCCGGCCATTCTTGGGAGTTTAATTGCGGGGGGCCTTCAAGCCACGAGCTAAAGTCTTTACGTTCCACATACCTAGTGTATCGGGGGCAACTGTGTGAATCTCATCAGTTTGTTACGAGTCACATTGCACCCACTGACGGGGCACGACGCGCCCAAACTATTCCTATGTAACGTGGCCGAAACAATCGAGACACCATTGTGAAACGGATTCTAGGTAAGATTACTAGGTAAGCAAGAGAACCGGTCACATTCACTTGTGTGATCGTTCCGTTTACCAAACCAATATCTCAACAGGGAGTAACCTGCACATGTTTACCAGTCCAGAAGAAGTCTTGGCCTACATTGCCGAGGAAGAAGTCAAGTTCCTCGACGTCCGCTTCACCGATCTACCAGGCGTTCAGCAGCACTTCAACGTCCCGGCAAAATCCGTGGACGCAGACTTCTTCGTCAACGGTCAGCTCTTTGACGGTTCCTCCATCCGCGGTTTCGCTGGAGTCTCCGACTCCGACATGCAGCTGATCCCGGATGTCACCACCGGCTTCGTTGATCCGTTCCGCATCGAGAAGACCTTGGCCTTCAACTTCTCCATCATCAACCCACGCACCGGTGAGCCTTACCACCGCGACCCACGTGGCGTTGCAGAGCGTGCCGAAGCCTACCTAGAGTCAACCGGTATCGCAGACACGGCAGTTTTTGCTCCAGAAGCAGAATTCTTCATCTTCGAAGACGTCCGCTACGAGTCCACCCCCCAGGGCGCCTTCTACAAGATCGACTCTGACGAAGCGCCTTGGAACACCGGCCGCAAGGAAGAGGGCGGCAACCAGGGTTACAAGACCCCTTACAAGGGTGGCTACTTCCCAGTGTCGCCAACCGACAAGCAGGCAGATCTGCGCGACGCCATCTGTGTCGAGTTGGACAACGTGGGTCTCGAAGTTGAACGCAGCCACCACGAGGTCGGCGCAGCCGGCCAGGCTGAGATCAACTACAAGTTCAACACCATGGTTCACGCAGCCGACGAACTGATGCTCTTCAAGTACGTTGTGAAGAACGTCGCCGATGCCTGGGGCAAGTCAGCAACCTTCATGCCAAAGCCAGTCTTCGGCGATAACGGCTCGGGCATGCACGTGCACCAGTCGCTGTGGGCCAAGGGCGAGCCACTGTTCTACGACGAAAAGGGCTACGCAGGACTCTCCGATACCGCTCGCTGGTACATCGGTGGCCTGCTGAAGCACGCTTCGGCGGTGCTGGCATTCACCAACCCAACGGTGAACTCCTACCGTCGTCTGGTCAAGGGCTACGAAGCTCCAGTGAACATGGTCTATTCGCAGGGCAACCGCTCCGCAGGTATCCGTATCCCAGTGACCGGTTCGAACCCTAAGGCAAAGCGTATTGAGTTCCGTGCACCTGATGCATCCTCGAACCCATACTTGGCCTTCGCAGCACAGCTCATGGCTGGCTTGGACGGCATCAAGAACCGCATCGAGCCTTCGGACCCAATCGACAAAGATCTCTACGAGCTTCCTGCCGAGGAAGCCAAGGACATCCAGCGCGCTCCAGAGAGCTTAGAAGACGCGTTGAAGGCTCTAGAAGCCGACTACGAGTTCTTGCTCGAAGGCGGCGTGTTCACCGAGGACCTGGTCCGCACCTGGGTCGAGTACAAGCGTGAAAACGAAATCAAGCCACTGAGCCTGCGCCCGAACCCATACGAGTTCGAGCTCTACTACGGTTGCTAATTCTTCACACCTGCTAGCCAACCGCTAACTGAAGGCCTGTCCCGCTGGGACAGGCCTTCTGCGTTAACGAATCAAATAAGCCATAAGACTTAGCACGTGGAGCTTGTCTGACATAGCGTGGAGTCATGGACATCAGTACGTGGCTAGCGGTCAAACGCGACGACAACGAAATCGTGGGCTATCTGGAGCCGCTGGACGAAGCCTACGACAAGGTGTGCCCGCGCTCAGTCCTTGGCCACCCGGTACTCGTTGCATGCGACTATATGGACGGCGAAGAGCTGCTTTTAGAGCGTGGAATCGGCGAGCTTGCCAACCAATGGGCATTACATGTCGTGGACCCCAGTGAAAAGGTGCCATTAGCCATCATTGAGGTCTCGGCTCATGGCATCGTAGTCGCCGACGCCTTACTGACCAAAGCATTGGCGCCCACAGAGCGAATCATCGTGCCATGGCCAGATGTCGAGTCAAGGCTTACCCCATACCGGGGCGGTTAGTAGCGGGTTTTTTCTTCTTTCATGGTCCACTCGGTAAAGACCTCCGCGGCCGCTTCAAGGGGCGCATGCGTGAATGGGATAAGCCGCTCCCCCATTGGCTTGTCGAGCTCGGTATAAATCAGCTCATCATCAAAACCGATGCCCGCGGCGTCAACCCGGGTATTGGCGTAGTAGACGTGCCTAAAACGCGACCAATAGATTGCGCCCAGACACATCGGGCAGGGCTCGCAGCTTGTGTAGAGTTCGCAATCTGAAAGATCAAAGGTGGCCAGTTTTGTGCCGGCGTTACGTATCGCGACCACTTCGGCATGGGCGGTAGGATCATTGGATCCGGTAACCTGGTTGGTGCCCGTAGCGATGATTTCGCCGGCCCTCACAACCACTGCGCCGAAAGGGCCGCCCTGATTTGCTTGCATACCGCGACGAGACATCTCCACGGCCTCACGCATGAATCGCTCGTCCATTTCTTCTACCGTTCCATACTCTGTTGTAGGAATAATACTTGGTGCTCAGCTGACCCTGAGGCCTGACGCTAGTCTAGGCAAAATCTCCGATAAACGGGGAGTCTCGTTGATGAGTTATTTATTAGCTTTTGAGCTTCAACGCACGAAAGTACCGCCACCGAGCCAGAACTTGCGCTACACGTAACAACGGATACAGCACTCGCCACGGCAGAGCAGATGAAGGTTTGGTCAATGACCTGATGGTGAGGAAAATATTCTCATCACGGCGTTCTAGAACAAATGCTTCTTCCCCGCAGACCGGATGTCCGGGAAGTGTTTGATAAGCGAAACCCACGCGGTATTCGGTGTTCACTACCGCTATCACCCGAACCGGTTCTAGTACCGTCAGCCCTAGGGCGTGCACGCTGATCGTTGGTTCTTGTCCGGGTACTACCGGCACGGCGGGAGTCACCCGAAAACCACTGCGCGTTTTGATTCCCCAGCTCAGCAACTGAGAGCAGGCCCACCGCCACTGCTCAACGCCTTGGCCGATGTAGATGCTCTTTGCCCAGCACGCATACCCTTCCGTGCTTGGTGCCCAGCTACTGTTCGACGGTTCGGTCAACGACGTTTTGTTCTGGTTTTTCAAGGTCTGACCTAGTCTTCGAAGCCGTAGAAGAGTTGTTCAAAAATCGCCCGAGAATGTCTCGTAGCTCGCAGATAATCTTCTTCCAGAGCAGATCCCTGATTTGCTTCGTAACCACACCAACGCGCTACTGCCTCCATATCGCGGGCGGACCGTGGAAGCACATCGCTGGAGCGTCCCGAAGTGATGATCTCGGCACTGCGAATACGGGTAGCCATTGACCAGGTGTAGTCCAAAAGTTCGGCATCTTCTTCGCTGATCAGTTCTAGTCCGGCCATCGCATCAAGTGCTTTGCGGGTCGCTGGTGTGCGCAAGGAGGCATGTTTCCAGGCGTACTGAAGCTGGTAAAACTGCACCAACCACTCAATGTCAGATAGTGACCCCCGACCAAGTTTAAGATGCCGGTTAGGATCCGCTCCGCGTGGAAGCCTTTCGGACTCCACACGTGCCTTGATCTTACGGATGTCTTTCATCTCAGACTCTTCAAGTCCCTTACCGTAGCGAACTGGCTCAATAAGTTTAATGAAGTCTTCGGCAAGCTGTGTGTCACCGGCAAAAGGACGGGCACGCTGTAACGCCTGCCGTTCCCAAACTTCCACCCACCGCTCGTAGTATTTTGCGTATCCGTCAAGCGAGCGAACAAGCATCCCGGCGCGACCTTCGGGGCGTAGATCCGAATCAACTTTGAGCTTTACTTCGGCGGGGATCGCTGGCTTCAGCGGTTTCACACACCAAGAAATCAGCTCCGTGACCACTCGTAGTGCCTGTTCCTGCGATTCTTGTGCGCTCGCGCCGGGCATGGGCCGTTGGACAAAGAGCATGTCAGCGTCCGAACCATAACCGATTTCTGCACCGCCTTGCCGGCCCATGGCAATCACGGTAATCACCGCATGCTCACCATGCTTTTGTTGATCAGCATTGAGCAATACCTTCAGCACACCATCGATCATATTTCCGTCGATATTCGAAAGTGCCTCTCCAACTTGCGAGACATTCAACAGTCCAGCCCCGTCGGCAAGAGCTACCCGCAAGAATTCGCGTCGGCGTACCAGCCGAATTTGTCGAATTGCCGCTTCTGGCTGCTTGGTCCGATGAATGATGGAGGCGTTCTGCTGTTGCAGGCTCTGATAGGACTGCGGTATCAAGGCTGCGTTAGAACCCAGCCAAGCCGCCGCAGCAGGCTCATTAGCCAACAGGTCGGTAAGGAAGCGAGTGTTGGACAACAGATGGCTCAGCCGCTCGGCGGCCGCGTTGGTATCGCGTAGCATCCCTAAGAACCAAGGCGATTTGCCCAGGGCCTCACTCAATCGGCGAAACCCCAGTAGCCCGGCATCCGGGTCTACACCGTGAGCGAACCAATCTAACAACACGGGCAACAACTGTCGTTGCAGTGAAGAACGGCGCGATACTCCCCCGGTGAGCGCTTCGATATGGCGCATTGCAGCCTTCGGATCCAAATAGCCCAAGGCTCGCAATCGTGCCTGAGCCGATTCTGGAGTCAACCGGACATGGTCTGCAGAAAGGTTTGAGCTAGTGACCAGCAGTGGCCGGTAGAAAATACGCTCATGCAGGGAACGGACCAAACGTTTGGTCTCATTCCAGCGGCGCAGTAACCGCTCGGGATTGGTGGCTTGTAAATCGCCGACCCCGCGCACCGCACGGGCAAGGACGCGCTGGGCGCCCTCGACGCGTGGCATCAGGTGGGTTCGCCGAAGCTGGCTCAACTGGATACGGTGCTCTAGCAGGCGTAAATACCGGTAGGACTCGTCGAAGTTTTTGGCGTCTTCACGACTGATATAGCCGGTTTCGCTCATGGCCCGAATCGCTAGCGTGGTCGTTGGAACCTGAATGGACGGTTCAACTCGTCCGTGGACCAGCTGCAGTAACTGCACGGTGAATTCCACATCACGTAGCCCACCTGGACCGAGCTTAATCTGCCAAGGAATTTCTTCCTTGTCGATATGATCTGTCACCCGGCGGCGCATCGCTTGAACGGATTCCACAAAACCTTCGCGTTCCGAACTCGACCACACCATCGGTGAGACCATGCGCTCATAAGAGCGGCCCAGCTCGGTATCTCCGGCGATGGCACGTGCTTTGAGCAAGGCTTGGAACTCCCAAGAATGTGCCCATCGTTTGTAATACGCCTCGTGCGACGACAAGGTCCGCGTCAGCGCACCGTCTTTACCCTCGGGGCGCAGATTTGCGTCAACTTCCCAAAGCATCGGTTCCGGGCCCGGAGTCATGATGACCCGTGCCGTGTTGCCACAAAGAACCGTGGCAATGGCTGCCGCCAGATCCTCATCTACGTGAGGAGTGCTTCCATGCACGTAAATGACATCAACATCTGAAATATAGTTCAGTTCCCGGGCGCCACATTTACCCATGCCAATAATAGAAAGCTTGACGCAGTCAACGTCCTCCGGACTGTATTGCTCGGAGGCTTCAGCGCGTGCAATCGCCAATGCGCCTTCAAGCACTGCGCCAGCCATATCTGCCAGTTCTGCGGCAACCAGCGGAAGAATTTCGTGCGGGTCTGCAGCTCCAAGGTCACGGTATGCCAAGGACAGCAGGGCCTTACGATAACTTGCACGGAGTTTTTGCCGCGCATCAGCACCGATGCTGGAGGAAATCCAATGATTATTGGCCGTTCGGGTTGCCCCGACAGACTCCAGCATGGCGCTACGCATAGTTTCCAAGCTGACCGGTTTAAAGGTTTTGCTCGGAGCCTCACGCACAATGTCCAATGCTTCAGGACACCGGATGAGAAACTCTCCCAGAGCCGAAGACCCGCCAAGCAGACGGACCAATGCGAGGCAATTCTCAGGCTCGCGGAAAATACTTGCAGCTTCCGGATGGCGGTCTACCAAACGCAAGGCCAGTAACAGTGCTTGGTCTGGGTCCGGCGCGTGCGCCATCATCCTCACAATAAGCACCGGGTCAATTTGCGCTAGTTCCTCTGATTCAAGGAATTTCTTCGCGCGTTCGGTATCGCTGAAGCCAGCGTTGATCAGTGCACGTGAGGATACTTCTGCCATGTTTTTCGTGTGTCTCCTGCTGCCGCCACAAGGTGCGCGTGACGTGCGTTTTAGAGGATTCCCAAATACTTGTTGAGCTCAAAAGGGGTGATTACCTGACGGTATTCTTCCCATTCTGCTCGCTTATTCGCTAAGAATGAGTTGAAGACCTGTTCGCCAAGTACCTCGGCCATGAATTCGGATTCTTCCATAGCCTTCAGCGCGTCATGCAAGGTACCCGGTAGCGGAACGTGGCCCGAAGCGCGCCGTTCGGCGGTGGACAATGCCCACACGTCGTCTTCGGTTGGTTCCTCTAGCTCGTAATTCTCGCGAATCCCCTTCAGCCCGGCGCCAAGCAGTGTTGCATACGCTAAGTAAGGGTTCGCTGCCGAATCGATACCGCGATATTCCACTCGTGCGCTTTGGCCTTTACCCGGCTTATACAGTGGCACGCGCACCAAAGCTGAACGGTTGTTATGGCCCCAGGAACGGTAACTTGGAGCTTCGCCGCCGCCCCAAAGTCGTTTATAGGAATTCACGAACTGGTTCGTGATTGCCGTCATTTCTGGCGCATGGTGCAGTATGCCTGCGATAAATGATCGGGCGACATCAGATAATTGGTACTCACGGCCGGCTTCAAAGAACGCATTTGAATCGCCTTCGAAGAGCGAGAAATGAGTGTGCATGCCGCTGCCTGGCTGATCCGAAAACGGCTTGGGCATGAAGGTTGCATGAATGCCCTTCTGCATCGCCATTTCTTTGATCACCGTACGGAAGGTCATGATGTTGTCCGCGGTCTGTAACGCGTCCGCGTAGCGCAAATCAATTTCATTCTGGCCAGGACCGGTCTCATGGTGGGAGAACTCTACCGAGATTCCCAGAGCTTCCAAGGTCGTGACCGAGGCGCGACGGAAATCTTGCCCAACTCCGTCGGGCACATGATCAAAATAGCCGCCGTTATCAATTGGCTGCGGGCGTCCTTGCGCGTCCAGTTTGCTACTTTCTAGCAGGTAGAACTCGATCTCTGGATGTGTGTAGCAGGTAAAGCCCATATCAGCGGCTTCGGTCAGCTGACGCTTGAGCACTTGACGTGGATCCGCGTTAGATGGCTGACCTTCGGGGGTGAGGATGTCACAGAACATGCGACTGGTGGGTTCTACTTCACCGCGCCACGGCAAGATCTGGAAGGTCGCAGGATCCGGTTGCAACAGCATGTCCGACTCGGAGATGCGCGACAGCCCGTCGATCGAGGAGCCGTCAAAACCTAGTCCCTCTTCAAAAGCGTCTTCTACTTCAGCCGGAGCCAGTGCAACAGACTTCAAGGAACCGACCACGTCGGTAAACCACATACGCACAAATCGAACGTCTCGTTCTTCAATGGTGCGCAGCACGAATTCTTGCTGACGATCCATAATTCACCGCCTTATAAAAATCTTTGATTCCCGCGCTGATCACGGCAGGGAGTTAAACAACTTGTTGCAAGACTATACGTTTTAAGCCCCGATCTCGCCCCCCGCATCGCAGGGTATAAGTGCGATAAGGTTTTTCTATGCCACAACCATATCTTTCTGACCCCGACAAAGGCCCATCGCGCATTCGGGTTCACCATCTACAGCAGGCAAAAGAACGCGGCGAAAAGTTTGCCATGTTAACTGCATATGACGTCATGATGGCGGAAATTTTCGACCAAGCCGGGATCGAAATCCTACTTGTCGGTGATTCAGCGGCGAATACCGTGATCGGTTACGATTCGACCCTGCCAATTACCGTGGACGAAATGATCGTCTTCACTAAGGCAGTTTCAAACGGTACCAAGCGTGCTTTGGTTGTCGCAGATCTTCCCTTTGGCTCTTATGAGCAGTCTGCCCAACAGGCTGTCGCCACTGCTGTGCGGCTGATGAAAGAAGGTGGCGCGCAGGCGGTGAAGATCGAAGGTGGCCACGAGTTCGCTGAACACGTCCGTGCCATGGTGCTAGCTGGAGTGCCAGTGATCGGACATATCGGTTTCACCCCGCAGTCTGAACATGCTTTGGGTGGGTACCGGATCCAAGGTCGTGGAGACGCGGCCGAAAGCATGATCGCCGACGCCAAAGCTCTAGAGCGCGCAGGCGCTTTCACCATCCTCATGGAAATGGTTCCGAGCCCTGTCGCGGCGAAGGTTGATGAAGTGTTGACGGTACCAACCATTGGTATTGGTGCGGGCAACGCGACCACCGGCCAGGTTTTGGTGTGGCAGGATTTGCTGGGCTTAGGAGCGAACCGCACGCCACGTTTTGTCAAAAAATATGCTGATCTTCGTTCGGTGATTTCGTCGGCGGTAAGCCAATATCATCAGGAAGTCGTCAGCGGTGCTTTCCCATCTGCCGACTACGAATTCAAAGAATAAGCGACTTGGCGCTTAAACGAAGAACCCGCGTATGGAAATACTCCCCTACGCGGGTTCTGCATATTTAGGCTTCTTCTTCGTCCTCGGCATCCCATGCTTCGTTACGAGCCTGCACCTTGCTCATCGCGTTGCGTGCCGCCTCTTCAGTATCGTAGGGGCCTAAAAGTTTCGTCCAATCGGACTGTGGACCCTTCTCAATACTTCCCGTTGATACGTTGTACCAATACTTGCCTTCTTCTGAAATGGAAGTCTCGCTCACCGTAAGCTCCTCGGGTCGTTGGATCTTGATGACTCAACGCTAGCTCAATCTCACGCAGTTCGGTTGATCTTCAAAGCGTATGTTGTGCTCATTGCGTAGTTAGAATGTTTATATGGCTACTGTCGCAACTGCACCTCTTGGAACCTTGACTCCCGGCACAATCTCTCCCGAACTTAGTGTCCCGGCCGATATTGAACGCCCCGAATATGTGGGCAAGAAGGCCCCGGCGGAAAATACTGCCTCAGAGGTGAAAAGCCCTGAAGTTATTGAAAGAATACGTATTGCTTCGCGCATTGCCGCTCAGGCATTGGCCGAAGTAGGCAAAGCCTGCCAGCCAGGAATAACCACCGATGAGCTTGACCGCCTGGGACACGAGTTCCTCATGGACCACAAGGCCTATCCTTCCACCCTGGGATACCGCGGTTTCCCAAAGTCTTTATGCTCATCACTCAATGAAGTTATTTGCCACGGCATCCCAGACAGCACCGTGGTCCAAGATGGCGACATCATCAATATTGATATCACCGCCTACATTGGTGGAGTGCATGGGGATAACAACGCAACATTCCTCGTTGGGGACGTTGACGAAGAATCCCGGTTACTCGTTGAACGTACCGAAATGTCGCTGAAGCGCGCTATTAAATCGGTAATGCCCGGCCGGGAAATTAATGTCATCGGGCGCATCATTGAAAGCTATGCGAAGCGTTTCGGCTACGGCGTGGTCCGCGATTTCACCGGACACGGCGTCGGTGAGGCTTTCCATACCGGCCTGATCATTCCGCATTACGATGCGGCACCGGCCTATAACACCATCATCGAACCCGGCATGGTGTTCACAATCGAACCGATGCTCACCTTAGGCACCACCGAATGGGATATGTGGGAAGACGACTGGACGGTCACTACCCGCGATAAAAAGCGCACCGCACAGTTTGAACACACGCTATTGGTGACCAACGAGGGCGCTGAGATCCTTACGCTCCCATAATTGCTAAGCGCTACAACATCGTGAAACAGCGCAGGCCGAGTCCCA